>CAZREY010000388.1:0-2333 GCA_964599015.1 uncultured Thiobacillus sp. | reverse complement strand
AAACTGGCCCAGGCCCCTCTGCTGGGCCGGGCCCTGCGCCAGCGCCTGGGGGAACTGACAGGCTTGATGCCCCGGCGGGAACGCCCGCCACCACGCCAGCCCCGGGGCGCGCCGGCGCCATCACCCCGGTCGACCGGCCGGGGGCGGGTCCAGGCATCTCCCTGGCGGCTGCTTTTGCAAATCCTGCTGCATGACACCCGGTTCGCAAGCCGCCTGGGGGCATTACCCGAACACCACGGCGCGGAAGCCCAGGCCCTTGCCAGCGTCCTCGCGGTCATGAGGGAACACCCGGAGTTCTCCCCCCTGGACGTGCAGGTGCATTTCGAGGGACGCCCGGAGTACGACATCCTGAAGGTCGCCTCAGCCGCATCGTTCGACTGGGATGACACGAACTATGACGTGGAGGCGGATTTTCTGGGCGCCCTGGCGGCGATCCGCCGGGAGGGGGACAAAGCAGTCCTGGGCACCCTGTCCGGAAAACGTCCCAGCGACCTGAGTCCGGAGGAAAAGGCCTTGCTGCTATCCAGCCTGAAAACCCGGAAACCCGATGGGCCATAGCTTGTCCAATGCGCCCCTGTCCCCCATATAGGGGGTATTAAGTTCATGTATAATCACGCGTTTTACACAGCGCGGCTGCGTACCCACTTGCGGAGAGTTCCTGATAATGGCGACTGACAAAAAGACCCCCAGACAAGCAACCGGCGCCCGCAAAGGCCCGGGCAAGGGCGCGGCAAAGCCAATCTCCAAGCGCAAGGAAGCCGCCAACAAGGCCGCCATCCTGGCCCAGGTGCTGGAGAAGGACAGCAAGATGGACGTGGAAGAGCGCCGCACGCGCCTGCGCGCCCTCATCATGCTGGGCAAGGAACGTGGCTACCTGACCTACGCCGAGATCAACGACCACCTGCCGGACGAGATGCTGGACGCCGAACAGATCGAGGGCGTCGTCAGCATGATCAACGACATGGGCATCCAGGTCTTCGACCAGGCCCCCACGGCGGAAGACCTGCTCATGTCCGAGGCTCCCGCCCCGGTGGCGGACGACGACGTGGCCGAGGAGGCGGAAGCCGCCCTGTCCAGCGTGGACGCCGAGTTCGGCCGCACCACCGACCCCGTGCGCATGTACATGCGGGAGATGGGCACCAAGGACCTGCTCACCCGGGAAGGTGAGATCGAGATCGCCAAGCGCATCGAGGAAGGCCTGAAGCACATGGTGCAGGCCATCTCCGCCTGCCCCCTGACCATCGAGCAGATCCTGGCCCTGGCCGCAAAGGTGGAATCCGACGAGCTCAAGATCGACGACCTGGTGGACGGCCTCATGGACAGTTCCGGCGAGGACATCGTCATGGAAATGGCCGCCGAGGAAACCGAGGAAGGCGGCGAGGAAGAAGGCGACGAGGACGGCGAAGAAAGCAGCGGCAGCGGTGCCGGCGCGGTGAACCTGGCCCAGTTGAAGGTGGATGCCCTGGAGCGTTTCGCCGCCATCCGCAAGTGCCATGACAAGATGAAATCCGCCCTGGTGAAATACGGTTTTGCCAGCAAGCAGTACCAGAAGCTGCTGGACGAGATCGCCACCCACCTGCTGGGCATCCGCTTCACCGCCCGCCAGGTGGACAGCCTGTGCGACTCCGTGCGTTCCATCGTCGAGGAAGTCCGCGTGCACGAGCGCGCCATCATGGACATCGCCGTGAACAAGTGCGGCATGCCCCGGGCCCATTTCATCAAGACCTTTCCCGGCCTGGAGGGCGACCCCGCCTGGATCGCCAATGAACTGGGCGGCAAGCAGGCCTACGCGGACCTGCTGGAGCGCAGCCAGTACGACATCACCGAGCACCAGGAAAAGCTCAAGGCCCTCCAGGAACGGGCCGGCATCTCCGTGAAGAACCTGAAGGACATCAACAAGAAGATGTCCACCGGCGAAGCCAAGGCCCGCCGCGCCAAGCGGGAGATGATCGAGGCCAACCTGCGCCTGGTGATCTCCATCGCCAAGAAATACACCAACCGGGGCCTGCAATTCCTCGACCTGATCCAGGAAGGCAACATCGGCCTGATGAAGGCGGTGGACAAGTTCGAATACCGCCGCGGCTACAAGTTCTCGACCTACGCGACCTGGTGGATCCGTCAGGCCATCACCCGCTCGATCGCCGACCAGGCGCGCACCATCCGCATCCCGGTGCACATGATCGAGACCATCAACAAGATGAACCGCATCAGCCGGCAGATCCTGCAGGAAACCGGCCTGGAGCCCGATCCGGCCACCCTGGCGGAAAAGATGGAAATGCCCGAGGACAAGATCCGCAAGATCATGAAGATCGCCAAGGAGCCGATCTCCATGG
>CAZREY010000387.1:0-2344 GCA_964599015.1 uncultured Thiobacillus sp. | reverse complement strand
ACTGTGCTATCCATCACGGTCTCCAAAACAACCCAATTCGTTGTTGCCACCACCGCCGGGCGAGGCTGGCCCGCCCATGTCCGCAAAAACCTTATCGGCCCGCTAGCAGGAGACTTTACCCGTCCCGGGTCTCGCAGCTTCCGCCGCCGCAGCCGCCACAGTGGCCGCCACAGCCGCCGGCCTCCTTGCGGAATGGCCCCAGTTCCGGATGTCGCCGGGCAAACAGCTTGTAGAAGCGGTCCACCACGATGCCCGCAAGCATGATCAGCAGGATCAGGCCGATGGTGACGAGGTACACACTCATCCGTGCATCACTCCCCCGCTCCCAGGCCGGCGAAGCCCATGAAGGACAGGGACAGCAGCCCCGCCAGCATGAGGGCCAGGGCCGTACCCTGGACCACGTTGGGCACGGTGGCCAGGTTCAGGCGTTCCCGCAGGCTGGCCATCAGGGTCAGGGCGATGGTGAAGCCCGCCCCGGCTCCCACGGCGAAGGTGACGGCCTGGAGAAAGCTGTATTCCCGGGCCGTCTGGAACAGGGCCACCCCCAGCACGGCGCAGTTGGTGGTGATGAGGGGCAGGTATATCCCCAGGGCCCGGAACAGGGCCGGGCTGTATTTCTTCAGCACCATCTCCACCAGTTGCACCGCCGAGGCGATGACCACGATGTAGGAGATGAGGCGCAGGAACTCCAGCTCGAAGGTGGTCACCAGGTAATTGAGGCCGTAGGCGCACAGGGAGGCCACCAGCATGACGAACGTGGTGGCGGCCCCCATGGGCACCGCCGTACTGAGCCGGGCGGACACGCCCAGGAAGGGGCACAGACCCAGGAACATGGCCAGCACGAAGTTGTTGGCCAGGACCGTGGCGACGAAGATCTGGCCCAGGGAGACTTCGTTCATGCCCGCTGCCCTTTCGCTCCACCAGCGGGTGCCACGTCGGCGGGCTTGCGGGTGCGCAGCCAGTTGAACAGCAGCAGCCAGGCCCCCAGCACGAAGAATCCGCCGGGGGGCAGCACCATGACCACCCAGGGCTGGAATTCAGGTCCGAAGAGGGAGAAGCCGAACAGCTTGCCGGCTCCCAGGATCTCCCGCACCGAGCCCAGGGCGAATAGGCCGATGGAAAAACCCAGCCCCATGCCCAGGGCATTGGTCACGGCTGTCACAGGCCCATGCTTGGAGGCATGGGCCTCGGCACGTCCCAGGATGATGCAGTTCACCACGATGAGCTGGATGAAGGCCCCCAGGGCTTCGTAGATCTCCAGGCTGATGGCGGCGATGAGGTAGTCCACCACCGTCACGAAGGTGGCGATGATGACGATGTAGGTGGCGATGCGCACCTCCTTGGGCACCAGCTTGCGGATCAGGGACACCAGCAGGGCCGAGCAGGTGAGCACGAAGGTGGTGGCCACGCCCATGGCGATGGCGTTCTGGGCGGATACCGTCACCGCCAGGGCCGGACACATGCCCAGCACCATGACGAAGATGGGGTTCTGCTTCCAGATGCCCTCCATGAAGTTTTCCATGGGGGTGAGGTCGTGCTGGCCGGGTATGGTCATCAGCCTTTCTCCTCTTGGGCAACAGGGGCGGCAAGCTTGTCCAGGTTGGGCACCAGCAGGGGCAGCAGGCGCTGGGCGCTGTCGTTGATGCCCTTGCCCACGGCCTTGGAGGTGACCGTGGCGCCGGAAATGGCGTCGATCTGCCAGGGCTGGCTCTTGCTGCCGTGCTTGACGGTCTTCACCGCGTTGGCCAGGGCCTTCATGTCCTCCGCGAGGCGCACGTCCAAGGCCTCGAAGTTCTTCAGGAAGGCCGCGTCGGTGATGATCTTGTCGCCGATGCCCGGGGTCTCCCGATGGGAGACCACGCCGAAGCCCACGATGGCCTGGCGCGCCGGATCATAGGCATACAACACCCGCACCACGTCGGCGTAGCCCATGGCCGCTCCTTCCGCCGCCACGCCCTTGAGGCCGCCGGCCTGGTCATAGGCGGCATAGAAGGTCACACCGCCTTCCGGCTGGGGGCCTTCCAGGGGCACGATGCCGGCGCTGCTGGCATGGAAGGCCTTCATGCTGGCCGCGCCGGGGATCACCTTGAACACGGCCCGTTCCAGCACGATGCGCTTGTTGGCGGTCACGGCTTCCAGGGTGCCCTGGTAGGCGGAAACGATGAGGATGCCGCACAGGGTGGCCACCAGCCCCAGGGTGGCGATCATGGCCGTGCTGGTGGTGGTGGGGCCTGCCGGCGGCGTGGACATGGGCTGGACGGCCTGTTCGCTCATCCGTTCTTCCCCCTTGCCCCGCCAAACCGTTGCGCGCCGAACACCCGGGGTTGGGTCCACTGGTCGATGA
>CAZREY010000386.1:0-2346 GCA_964599015.1 uncultured Thiobacillus sp. | reverse complement strand
TTCCTGGTGCCTCTGCCCCCCTCCACCCCCAGCAGCTCGATGGCCTCCAGCACGTTGTCCAGCTTGTCGAGCGGCTCCCCCATGCCCATGAACACCACCTTCTTCACCGGCCGCCTGGCCCGGGCCAGGGCCACCTGGGCCACGATCTCCGCGCTGCCCAGCTGACGCTTCAGGCCATCGCGGCCGGTCATGCAGAAGGTGCAGCCCACGGCGCAACCCACCTGGGTGGAGACGCACAACCCGTCCCGGGGCAGCAGCACGCTCTCCACCGTCTGGCCGTCGCCCAGCTCCACCAGCAGGCGGGCGGAACCGTCCGCCCCCGGGTGTTCCGAGCCCAGGCGCGCCAGGCCGTGCAGCTCGGCCATGAGCCCCGGCAAGGCTTCCCGCACCGCCTTGGGCAGGAAGTTCTCCGCCTTGCGGTAGCGGGTGTCCAGGGAGACCCGCTGCACCCAGGCCCGCAGGATGCGGTGCGCGTGCCTGGGATTGGCGCCCAGGGCGCGCAGGCGTTGGCGGATGTCGGCGATGCGGGCCCGGGATGAAGAATTCGCTGCCTGGACGGCCGCGCCCTCACCCTGGCCCTCTCCCGCTGGGGGAGGAAAAAACACGGGATGCTCCGACACCCCTACCGCCCTCCCCCGCCCGAGGCCTTGCGCAGCACCCGGTCCATCATGGACGTGGACAGGAAGCGCTTCAGCCACCAGAAGGCCACCGAGGGCACGGTGACCGGATAGCGGGGCCGGGGCCGGTCGCTTTCCAGGGCGTGGATCACCTTCTCCAGCACCGCTTCCGGCGGCAGGGTGAAGGGGGCGGCGGGACCGGGCGTGTGCAGGCGCTCCAGCTGTCGCTCGTAGCTGGCCCGGTGCACGCTGTTGCGCCAGTCGATGTGCCGTTCGAAATGGGGCAGGCAGTTCTTGCGGAATTGGGAGGTGATGGGGCCGGGCTCCACCAGGCTCACGTGGATGCCCGTGCCGTGCAGTTCCTGGCGCAGGGTATCGGCCAGGCCCTCCAGGGCGAATTTTGCCGCCGTGTAGGCGCCCCGGTAGGGGAAGGCGGCATAGCCCAGCACCGAGCTGTTGAACACGATACGGCCCCGGCCCCGGGCGCGCATGGCGGGAATCACCAGGTTGGTCAGCTCCACCCAGCCGAACAGGTTGGTCTCGAACTGCTCCCGCAGGGCCTGGCGGGTCAGGTCCTCCACCGCCCCCACCTGGCCGAAGCCGCCGTTGTTGAACAAGGCGTCCAGGTGGCCGCCGGCGCGGCCCAGCGCTTCCCCCGCCGCCGCCTTGATGCTCTCGGGGTCGTCCAGGTCCAGCAGCAGGCTTTCGAAGCCCATGGCGTCGAGGATGTCCACGTCGTCCTGGCGGCGGGCGGTGGCGAACACACGCCAGTCCCGGGCGGCCAGGCCCTTGGCCACCGCCAGGCCGATGCCGGAGGAACAGCCGGTGATGAGGATGGTGGGCGTGGATTTCATGGCGCCTATTTTCTCATTCCTTGACGCGCTCCCCATACACGCCGATAAAGCCGGGACCATCCCGTCGCCAGGACCCGCCATGCCCACCCGAATAGAAGAACTCATGCGCCGCATCCAGGAGCTGGAAACCGAGCTGGAGGCGGACCTGGAGCAGAAGCGGGCGGAATTCCGCTACCGCGTCGAGAACCGCCGGGTGCGCTTCGAGCGGGAGGTGCAGGCCATGCAGCGGCGCCTGCGCAAGGGCAGCCTGCGCTACCTGCTGGACGCCCCCCTCCTCTTCCTGCTCACCGCCCCGGTCATCTACTCGGCCATCTTCCCCCTCCTGCTGCTGGACCTGACGGTGACGCTGTACCAGCGCATCTGCTTTCCCGTATACGGCATCCCCCGGGTGGCGCGGGCGGAGTATTTCGTCTTCGATCGGGGTCTGCTGCCCTACCTGAACTGGATCGAGCGCATGAACTGCGCCTATTGCAGCTACACCAACGGCCTCATGGCCTACGCCCGGGAAATCGTGGCCCGCACCGAGCAGTTCTGGTGCCCCATCAAGCACGCCCGCCGCCTGGCCCAGGCCCACGAGCGCTACCGCCTGTTCTTCGACTATGGGGATGGCGAACGCTATCGCACCGAATTGGAGCGGATCCGCAAGGAATTCATGCCCCATTCGTGACACCGTGATCCAGCCATGGCGGGATCGCCATTTAGTTGAAAATGTTGATTTTCAGCGGCCGGTCCGGGCTTTATCCTGATGGCCTGAGCATAAAAAAACCGTTCCGACCATGACCCCGAAACCCGCCACCACCCGACTGAAACCCCTGCGCGTGGGCAAGCCCACCCCCGAGCTCTACGAACTGCCGCCCCTGGGCATGGATGAACAG
>CAZREY010000385.1:0-2365 GCA_964599015.1 uncultured Thiobacillus sp. | reverse complement strand
TCAATCTGGGAGCCGGATAGCTTCTTGCACAATCTTTTCGTTCACCCGGATTATTTGCGCATGGGTATTGGCAGAGCCTTGGTTGAGCGCAGTATGAGCTACTTTGATGGGCCAGCAACGCTGAAGTGCCTCCAGGCAAATTCTCTTGCTCATGCCTTCTATATCCATCTCGGATGGCATGCAACAGGGTATGGCGAGTCGTCTGATGGCCGGTATTACTTGATGACGGCGGGTCGAACAGGTGTGTAGCCAGTGCCCCCAATTGGCAGCTCGCTGGCGAATGCAGACCTTTGAGTGGCGGTTTTAGAGATTGGCTGACAGGCCGCTTCTGGCCGACAGCGGGAGTAGCTTCCCGAGGTGGCGAAGGTCGGCATAAGGTTCATTTTTGCCCGACACCAAAAAGCCAAAAAGCTGCCGTCCATGCGAATTGGGTGTATCGAATCACGGATCGCTCAGGCCGAATTGCTGCCCATCATATCCCTGCCATCTTTGGAGAAAGGCTTGAGCAATGCCCCCGGAATCGCTATTGTAAGGATTCCTTACTCTGGATATCGAGTCGCGACATGCTCGCCAAGATGACTGCCAAGAACCAGCTCACCCTTCCCAAGAGCGTGACCAATGCCCTGGGCCCCGTCGATTACTTCGACGTGCAGACCCGGGACGGCCAGATCATCCTGACCCCTGTGCGCATCCAGCGGGCCGACGCCGTGCGCGCCAAGCTGGCTGAGCTCGACCTGAATGAACAGGACATCGCCGACGCCGTTGCCTGGGCACGAAAAGGTACTACTAAAAAATGAGCCAGCCCCTCCGGGTAGTGCTGGACACCAACCTGGTGCTTTCCGCGCTGGTTTTTGCCCAGGGCCGATTGGCAGTCCTACGCCATGCCTGGCAGGCAAAACGCTTTGTGCCCCTGGTGTCCAAGGCCACTACCGCGGAACTGATCCGCGTGCTGGCCTACCCCAAATTCAAACTCTCGGCAGAGGAACAGCAGGAGTTGCTGGCGGACTACCTGCCCTGGTGTGAGGCGGTGCGTATGCCAAATCCACCGCCCGCCACCCCAGCCTGCCAGGATGTCCATGACCAGCCCTTTTTGCAACTTGCCGTGGCCGCCCGGGCCCATTACCTGGTCAGCGGCGACCGGGATGTGCTTGCTCTGGACGGGCAGATGCCATGCCCCATCGTCACGGCTGAGGTCTTCCTGAAAACCCTCTCCGCATGACGTCTTCACGGCTGTCGAGACGCTGTCCTACCCGTTCATGGACAAGAAGCCGCCCCCGCCGATGAAACCGCGTAGGAGCGCCACTTGCGGCGCGATCACGGTGTCGTGGACAGACAAGGATTCGGCCCGCCAGCGGGCCTCCTACCGCCTCATGTTTTACGGTAATCGTTAACCCAGCGCCCGGGCAATGAATTGCCGCCCCACCCTTGGTTTGGGTACGCGGATATCGAACCAGCCCCGCACGTCGTCGTCCAGCCCGATGCCGTGCATGAAGTTGTACAGGGCCTTGTTGAGGGCGATGCCCAGGCGGTCGTGGTCCACGCCGGTGGGGTCATCGAAGCCCACGTCGTTTTTCGCGAAGCTGACCGGGGGCAGGGGCTTGAGGGTGACGCCGTAGCGTTCCGGGTGCTGGCCCACGGGGGAGTGCACGGTGCAGGCGAAGCGGTGGAAGAAGCCGGACTGGATGCAGCCGGCGGCGAACAGCTGGCGCACATATTCCAGGGCGTCCACCGTGTCCTGCACGGTCTGGGTGGGGAAGCCGTACATGAGGTAGGCGTGGACCAGAATGCCGGCCTGGCTGAAGCCATGGGTCACCCGGGCCACCTGGTCCACCGATACACCCTTCTGCATGAGCTTGAGCAGCCGGTCCGAGGCCACTTCCAGGCCGCCGGAGACGGCGATGCAGCCGCTGTCGGCCAGTTGCTGGCACAGTTCGGGTGTAAAGGACTTCTCGAAGCGGATGTTGCCCCACCAGGAGATGGCCCGGTTGCGGCGCTCCAGTTCCTCGGCCAGGGCCTTGAGGGCCTTGGGCGGGGCGGCTTCGTCCACGAAGTGGAAGCCGGTCTGGCCCGTCTCGGCGATGATGGCCTCGATGCGATCCACCAGCAGGCTGGCGCTGGCGGCCTCGTAGCGGGAGATGTAGTCCAGGCTCACGTCGCAGAAGCTGCATTTCTTCCAGTAGCAGCCGTGGGCCACGGTGAGCTTGTTCCAGCGGGCGTCGGACCACAGCCGGTGCATGGGGTTGAGCATGTCCAGGACGGACAGGTAGCGGTCCAGGGGCAGGCCGTCCCAGGTGGGGGTGCCGACTTCGGCGAAGGGGATGTCGGGTTCCTTGCTGTCGATGTAGCGGACCTGGCCAGGCATCTC
>CAZREY010000384.1:0-2365 GCA_964599015.1 uncultured Thiobacillus sp. | reverse complement strand
AGGAGACAAGAAGATGGCAGGGACAAAGCGCCTGATCGGATGGTCCATGCTGGCCCTGGCTGCGGCCGGGGCGGGCTATTGGTGGTGGCAGCGGCCGGCGGCGCCCGAGGCCCGGGGCAAGGACACTCCCCAGGTGCCGGTGCTGGTGGCCCGGGCCGAGACCCGGGACATGCCCCTGACCCTGGACCTGGTGGGCCGGGCCGAGGCCTATGAGAGTGTCACCCTCATGGCCCGGGTGGACGGCCAGGTGGCGGCGGTGGCGTTCTCCGAGGGCCAGCACGTGGAGGCCGGCCAGGTGCTGGTGCGTCTGGACGACGGGGATTTCGCCGCCAAGCTCCGCCAGGCGGAGGCCAACCTGGCCCGGGACCAGGCCAACCTGGCCAAGGCCCGGGCGGACGTGACCCGCTACACGGCCCTGAAGGACCAGGGCTTCGTTTCCGCGGAAAAGGTGGACGAGGTGCGCGCCGTCCTGGCGGCCGCCGAGGCCACGGTGAAGGCAGACCAGGCGGCGGTGGACCTGGCCCGGCTGCAATGGGGCTACACGGCCATTCGCGCCCCCTTCGCCGGTGTGGTGGGCGCCCGCCTGGTGTTTCCGGGCTCGGCCGTGAAGATGAACGAGACCCAACTGGCGGTGGTGAACCGGGTCCAGCCCCTGTACCTGAGTTTCGCCGTGCCGGAGAAATACCTGGGCCAGCTGCGGACCCGGCTGCGCCAGGGCGTCCTCCAGGTGGCGGCACGGGTGCCGGGGGAAGCCGGCCCGGGGGTGGCGGGGGAGCTGCGCTTCCTGGACAACGCGGTGGATGCCACCACGGGTACCATCCGCATGAAGGCGGTGCTGGCCAACCGGGATGAGCGCCTGACGCCGGGCCAGTTCCTGGATGTGAGCCTGGTGCTGGAGACCCTGAAGGACGCGGTGACGGTGCCCATGGAGGCGGTGCAGCAGGGGCCGGAAGGCAGCTTCGTCTTCGTGGTGAAGGCGGACCAGACCACGGAGCAGCGGCCGGTGAGGCTGGCCCTGAGCCGGGACGGCGTGGCCGCCCTGGGGGAAGGCCTGGCGGCGGGGGAGACGGTGGTGACGGACGGCCATTCCCGCCTGACGCCCAAGTCCAAGGTGAAGATCAAGGAAGGCAAGCCCGCCCAGGGCTGAATCCATGCAGCTGCCCGAACTCTGCATCCGCCGGCCGGTGATGACCACGCTGCTCATGGCGGCGTTCCTGGTGTTCGGCGTCATCGCCTACCGCTTCCTGCCGGTGTCGGAACTGCCCAACGTGGACTTCCCCACCATCTCGGTCTCCGCCAGCCTGCCGGGGGCCTCGCCGGAGACCATGGCGGCGGCGGTGGCCACCCCCCTGGAGGCCCAGTTCTCCACCATCGCCGGCGTGGACAGCATGACCTCCGTGAGCGCCCAGGGCGCCACCAGCATCACCATCCAGTTCAATCTGGATCGGGACATCGACGCCGCCGCCCTGGACGTGCAGTCGGCCATCGCCGCCGCCCAGCGCAAGCTGCCGGCGGACATGCCCTCGCCGCCCTCCTTCCGCAAGGTGAACCCGGCGGACCAGGCCATCTTCTACCTGGCCATGCATTCCCCCAGCCTGCCCCTGCAGGCCGTGAATGAATACGCCGAGACCCAGCTGGCCCAGCGCATCTCCACCATTCCGGGGGTGGCCCAGGTGCAGGTATTCGGGGCCCAGAAATACGCGGTGCGCATCCAGGCGGACCCCGACCAGCTGGCCGTGCGGGGCATCGGCATCGACGAGTTGCAGGCGGCCATCCAGGCCGCCAACGTGAACCAGCCCACGGGCACCCTGGACGGCCCTCGGCAGAGCCTGGCCGTCAAGACCGACGGCCAGCTGGAGACTGCCGCCGTCTACCGGCCCCTGGTGGTGGCCTGGCGCAACGGCGCCCCGGTGCGCCTGGAGGAGGTGGCCACGGCCATCGACGGCATCGAGGACAACAAGCGCGCCAACTGGCTGTGGAACAAGGACGGCAGCAAGCGCTCCATCATCCTGGCCATCCAGCGCCAGCCCGGCGCCAACACCATCCAGACCGTGGAGGCCATCAAGGCCATCCTGCCCGCTTTCCAGGAGAAGCTGCCCGCCTCGGTGACGCTGGAGGTGCTGTACGACCGCAGCATCTCGATACGGGATTCGGTGCACGACGTGCAGTTCACCCTGGTGCTGGCGGGCTGCCTGGTGGTGCTGGTGATCCTGCTGTTCCTGCGCAACCTGTCCGCCACCGCCATCCCAGCCGTGGCCCTGCCCATCTCCGTCATCGGCACCTTCGCGGTGATGTGGGCCCTGGGCTACAGCCTGGACAACCTGTCCCTGCTGGCCCTGACCCTGGCGGTGGGCTTCGTGGTGGA
>CAZREY010000383.1:0-2431 GCA_964599015.1 uncultured Thiobacillus sp. | reverse complement strand
CGCCATGCTGGCCGTCACGACTGAGATCCACTGCCTGCGCGATGCCACGCGCGGCGGGCTGGCGACCGTGCTCAACGAACTGGCCGCCGGTTCGGCTGTGGGTTTTGAACTGGACGAAACAGCGGTGCCGGTGCGTCCGGCGGTGAGCCAGGTGCTGGGGGAAAAGGCCTACGCCCGCCTGGCGGACATCCCCTTCCCGGTGGATCTGGTGAACGTGTTCCGGGAGCCCGCCGCCATCCCCAGCGTGGTGGAGGAATGCCTGGCCATCAACGCCCCGGCCCTCTGGATCCAGGAAGGCATCATCCACGACGAGGCGGCGGAGCGGGCCCTGGCCGCCGGCCTCACCGTGGTGATGGACCGCTGCATCTGGAAGGACTACATGGCCTTGATGGTCTAGCCGCGCCATGGACCTGGAAACCTGGGAACTCCTCTCCTACGTGGTCACGGTGGTGGGCCTGCCCTTCGCCATAGCCGTCTTTCTGTATGAACAGCGCCGGGAGCGGGAAAACGAGGACGAGGCCATCTGGCAGGAACTCTCCGACGCCTACGTGGAATTCCTCAACGTGGTGCTGGCCAATCCGGACCTGAAGCTGCGCAGCCACGCCCAGGTGGCCAACCGCAGCGAGGAGCAGGTGGAGCGCATGCTGGTCATCTTCGACATGTTGGTGTCCCTGTTCGAACGGGCCTACCTGCTGGCCTACGAACCGGACATGTCGGACAAGCAGCGCCGCCGCTGGCATTCCTGGGAGGACTACATGCGGGAGTGGTGCCAGATCGAGGACTTCCGCGCCCGCCTGCCGGACCTGCTGCGAGGCGAGGACAGCGAGTTTTCCGCCTACATCATGGGCCTGGCCGAGGAGGAGGCATCATGCCCAGCGTCTACGACCTGAAGCCCGCCTTCCAGGGCCTGCTCCGGCCCCTGGTGGGCGGCCTGGCCCGTTCCGGCGTCACCGCCAACCAGGTCACCCTGGCGGCCCTGGCCCTTTCCCTGGCCACGGGCGCCGCCATCGCCTGGCGGCCGGACGAACCCGGCCTGCTGCTGCTCCTGCCCGGGGTGCTGTTCCTGCGCATGGCCCTCAATGCCGTGGACGGCATGCTGGCCCGGGAGCACGGCCAGAAGTCCCGCCTGGGGGCGGTGCTCAACGAGTTGTGCGACGTGTTCTCCGACGCCGCCCTGTACCTGCCCCTGGCCTGGGTACCGGGCTTCAGCGCGCCTCTGGTGGTGGGCATCGTGCTGCTGGCCGCCGCCTCGGAGATGACGGGGGTGCTCATGCAGACCCTGGGGGCCTCCCGGCGCTACGACGGCCCCATGGGCAAGAGCGACCGGGCCGCCCTCTTCGGCGCCCTGGGCCTGGCCCTGGGCCTGGGCGCGCCTACCGAACCCTGGCTGACGCCCTTGCTGGCGCTGGTGCTGGCCCTGCTGGCCTGGACCATCCTGAACCGGGCCCGGCGGGGCCTGGCCGAAGGGAGCGCGTGATGTTCCATGCCCTGACCCCCAACGCCGCCTGGTTCCTGGCGGGCATCTTCGCCCTCCTGGTGGTCGCCAGCCTCAGCGTCCTGGTCCTGAAGCGGGCCCATCCCGACCGGGACTACGCGGAACTGGCGGCCCGGGTGAATTCCTGGTGGGTCATGGCGGGCGTGTTCGCCGCCGCCATGGCCCTGGACCGGAGCCTGTCCCTGGTCTTCCTGGCCTTCGTCAGCTTCCTGGCCCTGAAGGAGTACTTCTCCCTCATCCCCACCCGGCGGGCGGACCGGCGGGTGCTGTTCTGGGCCTACCTGGCCATTCCCGCGCAGTTCTGGTGGGTGCACCTGGGCTGGTACGGCATGTTCATCATCTTCATCCCCGTGTACCTGTTCCTGCTGCTGCCCCTGCGCATGGTGCTCATCGGCGAGACCTCGGGCTTCCTGCGGGCGGCGGGCAGCCTGCACTGGGGGCTGATGCTCACCGTGTTCAACCTGTCCCACATGGCCTTCCTGCTGGCCCTGCCGGAGGCCGGCAACCCGGCCGGGGGCGGCGCGGGGCTGGTGCTGTTCCTCATGTTCCTCACCCAGTTCAACGACGTGGCCCAGTACGTGTGGGGCAAGACCCTGGGCAGGCACAAGATCATCCCCAAGGTGAGCCCCAAGAAGACCTGGGAAGGCTTTATGGGCGGCGTGGCCACCACCACCCTCATGGCCTGGCTGCTGGCCCCCCACCTGACGCCCCTGGTGGGCTGGGAAGGCCCGGCCGCCGGCCTGCTCATCGGCCTGGCGGGCTTTGTCGGCGACGTGAACATCTCCGCCCTGAAGCGGGACTTGGGGCTGAAGGACAGCGGCAGCCTGATTCCGGGCCATGGCGGCATCCTGGACCGGGTGGACAGCCTCACCTTCACGGCGCCCTTGTTCTTCCACTACCTCTACTACCTGCACTACTGATGACCGGGCTGGCGCG
>CAZREY010000382.1:0-2436 GCA_964599015.1 uncultured Thiobacillus sp. | reverse complement strand
CGGCTTCTTTGGTTACTGTCTTCATCGCGTAATGAAGAAAGTGACTAGCTGCCGGGCTACCCCCGGCCAATCACGCTTCGCATGCCGGAATCGGTAATTCAGGGCAAAGGCTTTCCCTCTCCCCAACCCCTCCCCCGCTTGCGGGGGAGGGGCTAACATCGCGGGCCATGCAGGCCCACAAACTAACCCCCCCCCCCGATACCCCATCCCCCGCCATCACCGGCATCGAGGTGACCGCCACCTTCACCACAACCGGTGAACTCACTCTTACCTACACCCTCACCGCCAACCTGACCCACCTCCGCATCCCGGAGACCACCACACCATCCCGCGCCAACGACCTTTGGCGCCACACCTGCTTCGAGGCCTTCCTCCAGAGCGACGACGCCCCCGCCTATCGGGAGTTCAACTTCTCCCCATCGGGCCAGTGGCAGGCCTACGCCTTCACCGACTACCGCCAGGGTGGCCCGCTGGACCCGGCACCCGTCCCCACACTGGAACGCACGGAAGCCCCCGACCAGCTCACGCTAACCTGCGTCCTCCCCGCCGAAGCCCTGCCAAAGGGCAAGCAACTCCACCTGGGCCTCACCGCTGTCATGGAGGCGGCTGAGGGCACCCTGTCCTACTGGTCCCTCCGCCACCCGCCCGGGAAACCCGATTTCCACCATACTCACGTCTTCGCCCTGCCCCTGAGTCGTTGACTACCTCGCCCATGAAATTCGGCCTCGACCGCCTGCTGCAGGAACCCGGACTGCGTGCCCCCCTGAAGGGCAAGCGCGTGGCCCTGCTGGCCCATCCCGCTTCCGTCACGGAAGACCTGACCCATGCCCTGGACGCCCTGGCAGTCTTGCCGGACATCCAACTCACGGCGGCCTTCGGCCCCCAGCACGGCCTGCGGGGGGACAAGCAGGACAACATGATGGAGTCGCTGGACTTCCTGGACCCGGTGCACGGCATCCCGGTGTTCAGCCTGTACGGCACAGTGCGCCGGCCCACTGATGCCATGATGGACACCTTCGACGTGCTGCTGGTGGACCTGCAGGACCTGGGCTGCCGCATCTACACCTTCATCACCACCCTGCGTTACGTGCTGGAGGCGGCGGCGAGTGCTGGAAAAAGCGTCTGGGTCCTTGATCGCCCGAATCCGGCGGGCCGCCCGGTGGAAGGCCTGACCCTGCGGGCCGGCTGGGAAAGCTTTGTCGGCGCCGGCCCCATGCCCATGCGCCATGGCCTGACCCTGGGGGAACTGGGCCGCTGGTTCATCCACGAACTGAAGCTGGACGTGGACTACCGCGTCATCACCATGCAGGGCTGGCGGCCGGACGCGGCGCCGGGTTACGGCTGGCCCCTGGGGGAGCGGGAGTGGATCAACCCCAGCCCCAACGCGCCGAATCTGTCCATGGCCCGCTGCTATGCGGGCACGGTGATGTTGGAAGGCGCGACATTATCCGAAGGGCGGGGCACCACCCGGCCACTGGAACTCTTCGGCGCGCCGGACATGGATGCCCGGGCGGTCATCGCCAGGATGCACGACCTGGCTCCCCGGTGGCTGCAGGGCTGCCGCCTGCGGGAGTGCTGGTTCGAGCCCACGTTCCACAAACACGTGGGCAAGCTGTGCTCAGGCGTGCAGATCCATGTGGAGGCGGGCCACTACGACCATGCCGCCTTCCGGCCCTGGCGGCTCCAGGCCCTGGCCTTCAAGGTCCTGCGCCTGCTGCAGCCGGACTATCCCCTCTGGCGGGACTTCCCCTACGAATACGAGCACGACCGCCTGGCCATCGATCTGATCAACGGCAGCGAATTACTGAGGCAGTGGGTGGATGATCCGGCGGCCCACCCCGGGGACCTGGATGCCCTGGCCGTGCCCGATGAAGGTGCCTGGCTGGCGGCCCGGGACGGCGTTCTGTTGTACCGTGAAACATGAGGCGGTAGGAGGCCCGCTTGCGGGCCGAATCCCTGTCCGTCTTCGACATCGGGTTCGCGCCGCAAGCGGCGCGCCTGCCCGGTTATCGGCAAGGGCGGCCTTTTGGCCATGAACGGCTGGCCTATCCCGGGTCTTTGAGCCCTTCCCGCACCGTTGGGTATTTCAAGCGGAAGCCCAGTTCCGTCTTGATGCGCCGGTTCGAGAGCCGCCGGGACTCGGTGAGGAAGGTGCGCATGGCCGGGGTGACGGCGGCGATGACCTCCTCCCGGGCGAGGCGTGGCGGGCGGGGCAGGCCCAGGTGGTCCGCCACCACGTCGAACCAGTCCCCCATCTTCAGGCCGCTGTCGTCCACGGCGTTGTAGAGGCGGTTGGGCCGGCCGCGGAACAGGGCGGCGATGGCCAGGCGGGCCAGGTCCTCGGCATGGAGGTGGTTGGTGTGCACGTCGTCCGCCGCGTGGATGGCGGGCAGTCCCTTCCGCACCCGCTCCGCCGGCATGCGGTCCTGGGCGTAG
>CAZREY010000381.1:0-2437 GCA_964599015.1 uncultured Thiobacillus sp. | reverse complement strand
CACGTGTCCGCCGACAACCTGGACACCTTCCTCACCGACCCGCCCTACCTGCCGGAGAAGCCCATGACCGGCGTGGGGGTCATCACCGGCCTGGCCTGGACGGCCCTGGGGGGCGCCACCCTCACCATCGAGGCCACCAAGGTCCATACCCTGAACCGGGGCTTCAAGCTCACGGGCCAGCTGGGGGACGTGATGAAGGAATCCGCCGAGATCGCCTACAGCTACATCTCCAGCCACCTCAAGCTCTACCAGGCGGACGTGAAGTTCTTCGACGAGGCCTTCGTGCACCTGCACGTGCCGGAAGGGGCCACCCCCAAGGACGGGCCCAGCGCCGGCATCACCATGGCCACGGCCCTGCTCAGCCTGGCCCGCAACCAGAAGATCGACCGCCCCCTGGCCATGACCGGCGAGCTCACCCTCACCGGCAAGGTGCTGCCCGTGGGGGGCATCCGGGAGAAGGTCATCGCCGCCAAGCGGGTGGGCATCCACGAACTCATCCTGCCCGCCGCCAACAAGCCGGATTTCGACCGCCTGCCGGACTACGTCAAGGCAGGCCTGGAAGCCCACTTCGTCAAGCATTACCGGGACGTGGCCAGACTGGTCTTCGAACCCTAGCCGGCAAGATCTGGCGGCATGCCTTTCCTGCATCCCAGCGGCGGATTGGTCTATCACCTGCGCGCCTGGCGGTATGGCGAACGACTCTGGCCGGCCTTCCACGCCCAGGTGCGCCAGTGGTTGGCCGCCTGGCAGCCCGCGCCGGATCACCTGGTGCTGGTGGGCCCCAGCGGCGGTTATGCGCTCGATGCCGGATTTCTGGAACACTTCGCCCGCGTCACCGCGCTGGAGCCGGACCCCCTGGCACGGATCATCCTGGCACGCCGGTTTCCGCGCCGCCCATTCCGTTTCGATGCCGATTCCGGCCTGTCCCTGAGCGAGGGCTTCAGCCTTCTGGCCCGGCGTTATCCGGATGCCGCCTTCCTGTTCTGCAACCTGTTTGGCCAGCAACTGGTAGGTCAGCGCGTGGGTTTCCAACGCCAGTCCTGGCTGGCCGGCCTGGCACCGGCCTTGGCCGGGCGGCATTGGGCCAGCTGGCATGACCTCGCTTCCACCCGACGTCGGCCGGATGGCGGGGAAACCCTTCGCCTGGAAAGGGGAAAACCCCTGGATGAGGTACTGGGATATTTCTGGCGGGGCGGCGAATTGGCCATCCACGACCATGAATGCTCAGGCCTGCTTGCCGGTGCCCCCCGGGAATATGCCACCTGGGAATTGCGCCCCGGCCAATACCACCTGGTGGAATGGCTGGCCAACACGTGAAGCGTGTGGCGGAGAGAGGGGGATTCGAACCCCCGATGGTGTTGCCACCATGCCGGATTTCGAATCCGGTGCATTCGACCACTCTGCCATCTCTCCGGGTCTGTGTTTCCGGCCGGGACTGGCCTTGGCCGGGAAAGGGCGGCATTCTACCCGCATTCGAGTGGAGTCTGAACGGAGCATGATGCGCCGGCTCATGAGACCCGTTGTATTCCTGGTGTTTCTCGCCAACCTGACGCTGGCGGGCTGCGGTCCGCGGCAGGTGCCGCCGCCCGACGTCTCCGGCGAATTGGTGGTGGGCACGCGCAACAGCCCCACTACGTATTACACCGATCAGGCCGGTGAGCCGGTGGGGTTCGAGCATGACCTGGCCGCCCGCTTCGCCGACAAGCACGGCTGGCGCCTGCGCGTGGTGGTGGAGGATGACCTGGAGGCCCTGCTGGCCGCCGTGCGGGAGGGGCGGGTGCACCTGGCCGCGGCGGGCCTCACCGCCACCCCGGAGCGCAAGCGCAGGCTGGCCTTCGGGCCCAGCTATGGCGAGGTGAAGGAATGGGTGGTCTGCAACGCCAGGGGTCCCGCCCCGCGCAACCTGGACGACATGGCCAACCTGCGCCTGGAGGTGGTGGCGGACAGCAGCCATGCTGACCACCTCAAGGCCCTGTCCAGAAAGCATCCGGCACTGAAATGGGTGGAACTCAAGACGTCCGGTTCCGAGGAACTGCTGGAACGGGTGGACCTGGGCCTGGCGGATTGCACCGTGGCCGATTCGGATGCCCTGGCCGTGGCCCACAACTTCCACCCCAACCTGCGGGACGCCTTCGTGCTCCAGGCGGGCCAGCCCCTGGCCTGGGCATTGCGTCAGGGGGTGGATGTGGGCTTTTCCCGCAAGATCACGACCTTTTTCCGCGACATGCGCAAGTCGGGGGAACTGGATACCCTGAAGGAACGCTACTTCGGCCATGTGGAGCGCCTGGGGGACGCGGACGTGATGGGCATCCTGGAGCGCCGCGGCACGCTCCTGCGGGACCTGGTGGGGTTCTTCCACGAAGCCCAGCGGGAGACCGGCATGGACTGGCGCCTGCTGGCGGCCATCGCCTACCAGGAATCCCAATGGAACGCCCAC
>CAZREY010000380.1:0-2446 GCA_964599015.1 uncultured Thiobacillus sp. | reverse complement strand
ACCAGGCACGGCCGGTACCTTCACCGACGGAGCGCGGACGGAAGATGTTCACGCAACCACCGGCGGCCAGCAGGATGGCCTTGGCCTTGTAGATGTGCAGGGTGTGGTTGCGGGTGGAGAAACCGACGGCGCCGGCGATGCGGTTGCTGTCGTTCTTGTCGTTGATCAGCTTGACGATGAAGATGCGCTCTTCGATGCGGTCCATGCCCAGGGCCTTCTTGGCGGCCTCGGCCACGATCCACTTGTAGGATTCGCCGTTGATCATGATCTGCCACTTGCCGGAACGCACGGGCACGCCGCCGTCCTTCAGGGAGGGCAGGCCTTCGCCGATGGCGGCGGCGCCGTCGTGACGCTCGCCGTTGGCGTCGGTTTTCCAAATGGGCAGGCCCCACTCTTCGAACAGGTGCACGGAGTCGTCGACGTTGCGGCCGACGTCGTAGGCGAGGTCGTCACGGGTGATGCCCATCAGGTCGTTGGAGACCATGCGCGCGTAGTCGGCGGGATCCTGGGTGTCGCCAATGTAGGTGTTGATCGCGGACAGACCCTGGGCCACGGCGCCGGAGCGGTCCATGGCGGCCTTGTCGACCAGCTTGATCTTCAGGTCCACACCGGCTTCGGCCTTGGCGACCTCGGCCCAGCGCATGACTTCATAGGCGGCGCCGCAGCAGGCCATGCCACCACCGATCAGCAGGATGTCGACTTCTTCCTGGACGACATCGGGATTTCCAAATTCAGCCATTTCTCTTACCTCTTCTCGATTACTTGCGGATCAGTTCGGCGGGGTTGCCGGCGCGGAAACCGCCCATCACACCAGCGGTGAAGTTGCCCACGGCCTCGATGTCGGCCAGTTTGGGCATGGGCTTGCCACCGAACGGGTCGATGGAACCCTCGGGAGTGGTGCGGATGGGGAACTTGAAGCGCTTGAGCACGCCGTTACGGAACTTGATGGTCCACATGATGGAGTCGGAACCACGCAGGGGCTGGACGGAACCGCCCAGGGGCACCACGTCGGCGTAGTGGCGGGCCTCGATGGCCTGCTGGGGGCAGATCTTGACGCAGCTGTAGCACTCCCAGCACTGCTCGGGTTCCTGGTTGAAGGACTTCATGGCGTGGCCGGTTTCGGAACCGTCACGGTCCAGCTTCATCAGGTCGTGCGGGCAGATGTACATGCAGGCGGTCTTGTCTTGACCCTTGCAGCCGTCGCACTTGTCGGTACGGACGAAGGTAGGCATTGATAACACTCCTTGTTAGCTAACAATCCGCGTGGTCTCCCACGCGGCCCATTCAGAAAAACCGGGCCCGTCCTTGGCCGGGGCGTATCGCGAATCCGCTTCCGGCGGGCCTGGTACCGAATACTTGAGCGGCTGAATTACGCCGCGGAATGACCTTTCAGCTCGACCTTGACGTTCTGTTCCGCGGTCAGGCTGGCGTAGTACTTCTTCAGCACGTTGGCCACCTCGGGACGGCTGAATTCCACCGGCAGGTCCTGGCCCTCGGAGAGCATGGCGCGCACCTTGGTGCCGGACAGCAGGATGCGGTCGTCCTTGGTGTGGGGGCAGGTGCGCTGGGAGGCCATGCCGCCGCACTTCTTGCACCAGAAAGTCCAGTCGATGTTCATGTTCTTTGTTTCCAGCGCGTTGGCGGGAATCTCGTCGAAGATCTTCTGGGCGTCGAAGGGGCCGTAGTAGTCGCCCACGCCGGCGTGGTCGCGGCCGACGATCAGGTGGGAGCAGCCGTAGTTCTGGCGGAACAGGGCGTGCAGCAGGGCTTCCCGGGGGCCGGCGTAGCGCATGTCCAGGGGATAGCCGGCCTGGATGACGGTGTTGGGGGCGAAGTAGTTTTCGATCAGGGTGGCGATGGCCTCGCTGCGCACTTCGGCGGGGATGTCGCCCGGCTTCAGGGCGCCCAGCAGGGAGTGGATCAGCACGCCGTCCATGGTTTCGATGGCGATCTTGGCCAGATACTCGTGGGACCGGTGCATGGGGTTGCGGGTCTGGAAGGCGGCGATCTTGGACCAGCCCAGCTGCTCGAACTTGGCGCGGGTCTCGGCGGGGGTCATGAACTGGTCGCCGTACTGCTCCTTGAAGCCGCCGGTGGACAGGACCTTGACGGGACCGGCCAGGTTGATGGGGCCCTGGTCCATGACCATCTTCACGCCGGGGTGGGCCAGGTCGGTGGTCTTGTAGACCATCATGCACTCGTGGCCCTTGTCGATGCCGTAGATCTCGGTGACCTTCATGGTGCCCATGATCTCGTCGCTGTCGGCGCTCACCAGGGCGATGTCCTGGCCCAGGCTCAGGGTCTCGGCGGTCTTGGCGTCGGTGGACAGGGTGACGGGGATGGGCCAGAACAGGCCGTTGGCCATCTTGTAGCCGTCGCACACGCCCTGCCAGTCGCCGTGGGTCATGAAACCTTCCAGGGGGGTGAAGCCGCCGATGCCCATCAT
>CAZREY010000379.1:0-2484 GCA_964599015.1 uncultured Thiobacillus sp. | reverse complement strand
ACAAGGACGGCCGCTATGTGCTGGAATCCGAGGGCCTGAAGCTCACCTCCGCCGAATTCGTCGACTACCTGAGCGCCTGGGTGGACAAGTACCCCATCGTCAGCATCGAGGACGGCTGCGCCGAGAACGACTGGGACGGCTGGGCCCTGCAGAACGCCAAGCTGGGCAAGAAGGTGCAACTGGTGGGGGACGACCTGTTCGTCACCAACGCCAGGATCCTGCGGGAAGGCATCGCCAAGGACGTGGCCAACTCCATCCTCATCAAGGTGAACCAGATCGGCACCCTGTCGGAGACCTTCGACGCCATCGAGACCGCCAAGCGGGCCGGCTGGACCTCCGTCATCTCCCACCGTTCCGGCGAGACCGAGGACGCCTTCATCGCCGACCTGGCGGTGGGCAGCAACGCCCTGCAGATCAAGACCGGCTCCCTGTCCCGGGCCGACCGCATGGCCAAGTACAACCAGCTCCTGCGCATCGAGGAAGAACTGGCCGAACGGGCCCGCTATCCCGGCAGGGAGGCTTTCTACCAGCTGAGGTGAGATGAAGGGCCTGGCCTGGGTGATCGCCTTGCTCATCCTCCTGTTGCAGTATCCCCTGTGGGTGGGCAAGGGCAGCTGGTTCCGGGTATGGGAACTGGAGCAGGAGATCGCCGCCCAGAAAACCGCCAACCAGGCCCTGGAAATGCGCAATACCCAGTTGGCGGCGGAGGCCCAGGATTTACACTCCGGCTACGACGCCTTGGAGGAACGCGCCCGCTATGAGTTGGGCATGGTGCGTTCCGACGAGGTCTTTTTCCATGTCATGGAACCCGGCACCATTCCCCGGGCAGAGGTGAAACGCCCATGATGACCACGCTGCAAATCGTTCTGGCCATCGTCGGTGTCGTCCTGATCGGCGCCATCGTCGTCTACAACCTGGTTCAGGAACGCCGCTTCCGCAGGGAGGCGGAGCGCATGTTCTCCCACCGGCGGGAAGACATCATGCTGGGCGAATCCGTACGCTCCGTGGCGGGCGGCGAGGAAATCAAGCCCCGTATCTCCTTCGGCGACGATGCGCCTTCCGGCCCGGAGGTGGCCCAGGCGGTGAAGGATGCGGAAGCGGACTATGCCCCCTTCGTGCTGGAGCGGGGGCAGCCGGAGACGCCACTGGCCACGATCAAGTCCGCCCCCGAGGATGACTGGGCCCCGGAGGCGACGCCGGCTGCGCTGATGCACGAGGCCAACCGGGAGGCCGGCCTGGGTGGGGTCGACAGCGTCGATGCCGGCGAAGCCGGGCCGATGGTGCTTGAAGTGCCGGAGCCCCAGACGAGCAGGGAAACCGGCAGGGAAGCCTTCTCCGTGCCCCCAAGGACGGAGCCTTTCGTCCCCGCCGTGCCCCCGACCGCCCCCGCGCCCGAGGACTCGTCCCCCCTCTCCGCGGAGGAACTGGAGGCAGCGGAACAGGCTCCCCGCGCCAGTGGCCTGGATGCCGACACGGAATACGTGGCCCGCATTCGCTTCGCCACTCCCGCCGCCGCCAACTTCGGGCCCCTGCTGACCACCCTGCGCCGCATCGGCAAGCCGGTGCGCGCCTTCGGCAAGCGCCTGGACGGCATCTGGGAACCCCTGGCCAGCCACCCCCGTGTCAGCTACGACCAGGTGGAGATCGGCCTGCAACTGGCGGACCGCAACGGCGCCGTGAGCCACGAGCAGCTGGATGCCTTCTGCCGCGCCCTGTACGGCTTCGCGGCGGAGGAGGGCGGCGCGGTGACCTGCCCCGACAAGCAGGATGCCCTCCAGGCCGCCAAGTCCCTGGACATGCTGTGCATGGAAGTGGACGTGCTCATCGGCCTGAACGTCATCTCCTCCGACGCCCGGCCCTTCACCAGCGAGGCCATCCACAAGCAGGCGGAAGAGGCCAGGCTGGTGCTGGCGGCGGATGGCACCTACCAGGCCCGGGATGCCTTCGGCCATACCCTGTTCACCCTGGCCAACCAGGAGGAAACCCCCTTCCCCGTGGACGGCCGGGGCCTCACCGTCCACGGCCTGACCCTGCTGTTCGACGTGCCCCGGGTGGCGGACGGCCTGGCCGTGTTCGACCGCATGACCCGCTTCGGCTTCGATCTGGCCTGGCGCCTGGAAGGTCGGCTGGTGGACGACAACGGCCGCGCCGTCACCGAAGACAACCTGAACCGGGATAGGGCCCGACTGGCCTCCTTCTACGGCCGCATGGAAGCCCGGGGCATCCCGGCCGGCGGCGAGCGCGCTCTCAGACTGTTCGTCTGATGGCATGTGGGGAATAGGAAGTGGGGAGTGGGGAAGAGCGGCGTGCCCGTGAACTTCGCGCCCTGATCGACGAGGCCAACTACCGCTACTACGTCCTCGACGCGCCCACCCTCCCCGACATCGAATACGACCGCCTGTTGCGGGAGCTCCAGGACCTGGAGGCGGCCCACCCGGAGCTGGTCACGCCCGATTCCCCCACCCGGCGCATCGGCGCGGCCCC
>CAZREY010000378.1:0-2485 GCA_964599015.1 uncultured Thiobacillus sp. | reverse complement strand
ACCCTGGTGATCTTCATCAACCAGATCCGCATGAAGATCGGCGTCATGTTCGGCAACCCGGAAACCACCACCGGCGGCAACGCCCTCAAGTTCTACGCCTCCGTGCGCCTGGACATCCGCCGCATCGGTGGCATCAAGAAGGGCGACGAGGTCATCGGCAACGAGACCCGGGTCAAGGTGGTGAAGAACAAGGTGTCGCCCCCGTTCAAGGAGGCCATTTTCGACATCCTCTACGGCGAGGGCATCTCCCGCCAGGGCGAGATCATCGAGCTGGGCGTGGCCCACAAGCTCATCGACAAGTCCGGTGCCTGGTATGCCTATCAGGGGGAGAAGATCGGCCAGGGCAAGGACAATGCCCGGGAATACCTGAAGGAGCATCCGGACGTGGCTGCCGAGATCGAAGCCCAGATCCGCGAGAAGCTGGGTGTGAAGTCCGCCGCTGTTTCTGTGCCCGCCGAGGCTTGAAGCTTCGCGATCGCGCGCTCAACCTGCTGGCCCGGCGGGAACACAGCCGGGTCGAACTGGCGCGCAAGCTGGTCCCCCACGGCGACCCGGACGAGGTCGCCGTTTTGCTGGATGAGCTGGAACTGGAGGGGCTGCTTTCCAATGCCCGCTACGCCGAATCCCTGGCCCATGCCCGGGCCGGCCGCCACGGCAGCCTGCGCCTGAAGGCCGACCTGCGGGACAAGGGCGTGCCCGAAGGAGTCGTCAACCAGGTGGTATCCGAGGCTCGAGAGCAGGATCTGGCTGCGGCCCGGGAAGTATGGAGCAGGAAGTTCGGCCAGCCTCCGGAGGATGCCGCCGAGCGGGCCCGGCAGATGCGCTTCTTGGCGGGACGCGGTTTCCCCGCGGACATCGTGCGCCGGGTGGTGGGCGGCGCGGAGAACGACTAAAGCCGGGCGCGGATGATGCCGGCGATCTCCGTGTCGGACAGCAAGATGGGATTGGTCTTCATGCTGGAGCCCCGGCTGTTGGCCACGATGCGGGGAATGTCCGCTTCGGTGACCCCGTATTCACCAAGGCGTTGTAGCTTGAGCCGGCGGGTCCAGTCCGCCAGGGTCTCTACCAGGGCGACACGGGCCTCGTCATCGGAGAGCGCCTGGCGTGCCAGCCGCCGCCCGGCCTGGGCATATTTCACCAAAGCGGGATTGGTCGGCTCCCTTGCCTTGAGCGCTGCGATATTGATCCGGGTGGCTTCCGCTACCAGGGTGCCGCACACCACGCCGTGGGGGATGGGGAAGAAAGCCCCCAGGGGCGAAGCCAGGCCATGTACCGAGCCCAGGCCCACATGGGCCAGGGTGATGCCGGAGAGCAGGGCGGCATAGGCCATCCCGGCGCGGTGTTGGGCTGGATCGCCTTCGCCTTCATACCAGGGCAGCAGGGCATCCCGAGCCCGTTCCATGCCGGAAGCGGCCAGGGCATCCATGAAGGGGTTGGCCTTGCTGGAGACGAAGGACTCCAGCAGCTGGGTGAAGGCGTCCATGCCGTTGGCGGCAAGCACCTTGGGCGGGCATGTGGCCAGCAGATCCGGGTCGATGATGGCCCATTCCGCCATCAGCTTTTCGTCGCGGAAGGACTTCTTGAAGCCCTGTTCTCCATGGACCGACAGCACGGCATTCTTGGTGGCTTCGGAGCCAGTACCAGCGGTGGTGGGCACGGCGATGAAAGGCGTGGCGGGGCCTTGGTAAGGCAATTCCGGGCCCACACCTTCCAGATGATCCATGACCGAATTGCAAGGCTTCAGTAGCCCGGCAATGGCCTTGGCCGCGTCCAGGGCGCTGCCGCCGCCGATGCCGACGACGCAGTCGATGGCGTCTTGACGGTAGCGGGCCACGGCCTCATCTACTAGTTCGGGGGAAGGTTCGCCGGGTACATGCACGAGTTCCCGACTGATGCCTTGATCGGCGAGTGTACTGGCCAGTGTGGCCCAGTGAGGGCCTTCCAGGAAGGAATGTGCCCCGGTCACGACCAGGGCTCGCTTTCCGTAGGCGGCCATTCTGCCGGGGAGCTGCGCAATGGTGCCGGGGCCGAATTCGATTCGCGGCAGACGTGCTAGATTGAAATTCATGAGGAAATCTGTCCGTGGTGATTGGTTCAACCGATCGTAAAAGCGGGACGCCCCAAAAAACAATTGGCAATGGGTGTTGACGGTCTGGGAGGGCGCCTGTATAGTCTCGCTTCTCGATCGCGGGGTGGAGCAGTCTGGCAGCTCGTCGGGCTCATAACCCGAAGGTCACAGGTTCAAATCCTGTCCCCGCAACCAGTTCTTTAACAAGTCACTTACAGCCTTAAGGTGTGAGCATTGGGTTGGGTTGATCTGCCTGCTTAGGTGGGTGGATTGAAGCGAAAGTAAAACCTGATGCTTACACAAGTCAGTTAATTTCTGAATTGAGTAAGCGGTCTATTTCGGTAGACGAACTTAGAGTAACAAGATTGAACTGAAGAGTTTGATCCTGGCTCAGATTGAACGCTGGCGGCATGCTTT
>CAZREY010000377.1:0-2508 GCA_964599015.1 uncultured Thiobacillus sp. | reverse complement strand
GGGGTGATGAACACGGACAACATGGGCATCCCCGGCGAGACCATCGACTACGGCCCCTGCGCCTTCATGGAGGCCTATGACCCGGGGGCGGTATTCAGTTCCATCGACGAGATGGGCCGCTACGCCTACGGCGAGCAGCCGGGCATCGCCCGCTGGAACCTGGCCCGCCTGGCCGAGACCCTGCTGCCCCTGATCGACGCCGACGAGGGCCATGCGATTTCCCTGGCCACGGAGGTCATCGACGCCTTTCCCGGGCGCTACCGCCACCATTGGCTGGCCGGCCTGAGGCCCAAGCTGGGACTGCGCGGGCAGGTGCCATCACTGGGGCAAAGCACCGACAGCATGGACACCGCCCTGGGGGAAAGCTGGCTGGACCTGCTGCACGCCCAGCAGGTGGATTTCACCCTGGCCTGGCGTCGGCTGGCGGACGCGGCGGCGGGCAACGAGGCACCGTTGCGGGCCCTGTTCCCCGGCCAGCCGGGCCTGGACCGCTGGCTACAACGCTGGCGGGAGCGATGCATCGCGGAAGATGCCGCCGAGGACACCAGTGCGGGCCGGGCCCAGGCCATGCGCCGGGTGAACCCCTGGCTGATCCCCCGCAACCACCGGGTGGAGGAGGCCCTGGCCGCCGCCTCGGAGGATGGCGACCTGGGACCTTTCGAGCAACTGCTGCAGGCCCTGCAACGCCCCTTCGACGAAGACCCGGCCCGGGCCCGCTACGCCGAACCGGCACCCGGCGAGTTCATGGCGGAGTTCCGCACCTTCTGCGGCACCTGATGGCCGGAGCCATCGGGCCTGGCCACCCACGCACGCCTCGCCATCCCGCCGCCCCAGGGCGGGGCAGGCTGTTTTTATTCCTGGATGCAACTCCCCAGCCACAATGCAGTCTGCAAGAATTCACCCGCGATCACCCACCATGCCCCCTGCCCCCCATGCGCAAACTCACCAAGTTCTGGCTCCCCACCCTGCTGATCCTCGCCGCCCTGGGCGCGGCCGCGTGGTGGCAACCCTGGCGCCAGGCCGAGGGCGCCCCCCGCTATGAGCTGGGGAAGGTGGAAAAGGGGGCCCTGTCCGCCAACGTCTCCGCCAGCGGCACCTTGAGCGCCCTCATCACCGTGCAGGTGGGCTCCCAGGTCTCGGGCCAGATCCTGGAGGTGCTGGCGGACTTCAACACCCCGGTGAAAAAGGGCCAGGTCATCGCCCGCATCGACCCGGCCACTTTCCAGAGCCGGGTCACCCAGGCGGAGGCGGACTTGGCCGCCGCCCTGGGCACGGTGGAGGTGGCCCGTAGCGCCCTGCTGGTGCGACAGGCCGAGGCCGGCAAGGCCCGGGTGGCCCTGGGGGAGGCGGAGCGCAACCTGAAGCGCAAGCAGGACCTGGTGGCCCAGGGCTTCATTTCCGCCGCCGAGCTGGATACCGCCCAGACCACGCTGGACACGGCGCGGGAGCAGGCCCGCCTGGCCGCCAGCGAGATCCAGTCCGCCCAGGCCCAGGTGGGCAACACCCAGGCCGTTGTGCGCCAGCGCCAGGCCCAGCTGGAACAGGCCCGGCTGGAACTGGCGCGCACCGTGATCCGTGCCCCCGTGGACGGCGTGGTGGTGAGCCGCAACGTGGATGCGGGCCAGACCGTGGCCGCCTCCCTCCAGGCCCCGGTGCTGTTCACCATCGCCCGGGACCTGCGGGAGATGGAGGTGAACGTGGCCGTGGACGAGGCGGACGTGGGCCGGGTGCGGGAAGGCCAGAAGGTGCGCTTTTCCGTGGACGCCTACCCGGGGGAGCGCTTCGCCGGCCAGGTCACCCAGATCCGCAAGGCGCCCCAGACCATCAGCAACGTGGTCACCTTCAGCGTCATGGCCCGGGTGCAGAACCCGGAGCTGAAGCTGCTGCCGGGCATGACCGCCAGCGCCCGCATCCTCACGGAGGAGCGCCAGTCCGTGCTCAAGGTGCCCAACGAGGCCCTGCGTTTCCGCCCCACCAACCCGGACGGCAGCCCCGTGAAGCTGGAGGTGAGGAAGCGGGAGGAAGGCCCGGGCATACCCGGCCGGGTATGGGTCCCGGGCGCCGACGGCAACCCCGTGCCCCTGACCCTGCGCCTGGGGGTTTCCGACGGCAGGGCCACCGAGGTGCTCCAGGGGGACGTGAAGGAAGGCACGGCCATCATCCTCGGCAAGATCGAGAACCCGGATGACAAGCCCAAGCGCCAGACCCGCCCCTTCGGCATGGGCATGTAAACCGGACCATGTCCGTACTCATCGAAGTCCGTGACCTGGCCCGGGAATACCGCCTGGGGGAGGTCACCGTCCCCGCCCTGAAGGGTGTGAGCCTGAGCATCGATCACGGCGAGTTCGTGGCCATCATGGGCCCTTCCGGCTCCGGCAAGTCCACCTTCATGAACCTGCTGGGGTGCCTGGACGTGGCGGACCGGGGCAGCTACCTCCTCAACGGCGAGACCGTCACGGGCCTCTCCGCCGAGGCCCTGGCGGGCATCCGCAACCGGCACATGGGCTT
>CAZREY010000376.1:0-2531 GCA_964599015.1 uncultured Thiobacillus sp. | reverse complement strand
AAAAATTCCCAGGGGACAAAATGGCGTCGCTCATGTCGCGTTTCTCACCACCCTGTTAGTGGCCCTTGACGCAACGGCGAACGCCCAACGGATGTGTACACCAAATGGTGTACAACCTCATGCAGACAGGCGCATGATTCACTTAACAATTCAATGGGTTGGGTACGACATGCCAGATTATCTGTCCACCGCCATCGCCTTCTGAGCCTCCCCCGAAGTTGTTGGACCAGGTTCGTGACCGGGTTCGCCGTCTTGGGTACGCAAAACGCACCGTACTTTCTTATGTGCACTGGATTAAACGCTTCATCCTTTTTCATGACAAGCGCCACCCGAAGGAGGTGGGCAAGCCGGAGGTCGAGGCTTTCTGACCAGTCTGGCCAAGTCCGCAAGGCGGCCCAGGCCGCCGGCATCGTCAAGCCGGTAACACCTCACACCTTGCGGCACTCCTTCGCCACCCATCTGCTGGAAGGGGGATACGACATCCGCACGGTGCAAGAGCTGCTGGGGCACTCCAATGTGTCCACCACCATGATATACACCCATGTACTTAATAAAGGCGGGCACGGCGTGATCAGCCCGCTGGACGCCTGACCCATGCCCTTCACCTGCTTCCTGGGCCTCGACTTCGGCACCTCCGGCGCCCGGGCCTGCGTCATCGCACCCAACGGCGAGATCGAGGACATGGCGCGGGTGGACTATGGCAACGTGCCGGACCATGACGCGGCGGCCACCTGGCGGGATGCCCTGCTGGAGCTCATCGCCCAGGTGCCCGTGGGCCTGCGCAAGCGCCTGGGGGCCCTGGCGGTGGACGGCACCTCCGCCACGGTGCTGGCCTGCGACGAGGCCCTGAACCCCACCTATCCACCCCTGATGTACAACGACGCCCGGGCCACCGAGGAGGCGGCGGCCATTGCCCGGGCGGCGGGGGCGGAGCATCCGGCGGCCATGGCCACCTCGGGCCTGGCCAAGGTGCTGTGGCTGAAGAAGCGCCTGGGCCTGGAGCGGGCCCGGCTGTACCTGAACCAGGCGGACTGGTTGTCAGCGCAACTGTCCGACCGGCCCGTGAGCGACTTCCACAACGCCCTGAAGATGGGGGTGGAGTTTGGCAACAGCGTTGAAACCGGCCGGTGGCCCGACTGGGTGGAATTCCTGGCGGACGTGGACTACCTGCCCATTCCCGTGCCCCCCGGTGCGGCGGTGGGCCTGCTGGCCCGGCCCCGGACCCGGGAACTGGGGGTGAACCCGGACTGCCTGGTGCGGGCGGGCACCACGGACAGCATCGCCGCCTTCCTGGCGGCGGGCGTGGAGGCGGGGAAACATCAACCCGGCGAGGCGGTGACCTCCCTGGGCACCACCCTGGTGTTGAAGCTGCTGTCGGAAACCCGGGTGGACGATGCCCGCTTCGGCGTCTACAGCCACTGGTTCGGCAAGCTGTGGCTCACGGGCGGGGCCTCCAACGCCGGGGGCGGCGTGCTGCGCCAGCACTTCACCGACGACGAGCTGGACGAGCTCTCCGCCCGCATCGACCCCAACCGGGACACGGGCCTGGACTACTACCCCCTGCCCCGGCCAGGGGAACGCTTTCCCGTCAACGACCCGGACCTGGCACCGCGCCTGGAACCCCGGCCGGAACACCGGGCGGAGTTTCTGCATGGGATTCTGGAGGGCCTGGCCCGCATCGAGGCCCGGGGCTACGCCAGGCTGGCGGAGCTGGGGGCCACGCCCCTGGCCCGGGTGGTGAGCGCCGGGGGCGGCGGCCGCAACGCGGCCTATACTCTCATCCGGTCCCGCCTGCTGGGCGTGCCCGTCACCCCGGCGGCGGAACACGAGGCCTGCTATGGCACGGCCCGGCTGGCCTGCTGGGGTACCTCTCTTTTTCCGGGGGCGACAAATGACTGATCAAGGCCTGTGGTGCGAATGCCGGCTGCCCCTGAAGTGGCGCATCCTGGATACGAATGCCACGCCCGTTTCCACCCTGGAGCGGGAGGCCCTGCTGCTGCTGACGGCCATCAACCAGATGGAGGCCGTGCATGAGCTGGAGGCCGGCGGCACGGAACACCGACGCCTGGAACGGGTGGAAGCCAAGCTGGACCTGGTCCTGTACCTGCTGGCCCGCACCCTGGAGCCGGGGCCGGCCCCCGTCGAGGTGGAGGTGAAGCTCTCGCCGGAGGAAATCCGCTGGCGGGAAACCCGGCCACCGGCCGAGGGCACGCCCCTGCTGCTGGAACTGCGCCCCTCTCTCAGCCTGCCCCTGTCCCTGCGGCTGCCGGCCATGGCCATGGTGCCCGAGGGCGGCAGGGCCCGGGCCTCCTTCCTGGGCCTGGCCGAACCCCTGACGGACGTGCTGCACCAGTTCATCTTCCGCAGGCACAGGCAGGCCATACGGGCACGGCAGGTAGGGACTGCCTGATTGAATAATTTCCCTCTCCCCAACCCCTCCCTCCGGGCCCCACGGCTGGCCCTGCATGGCCAGCTGGCTTCGGCGGCGTGAAGCATGCTTCACGAAACCCCGCCTACGCCCCGCTTGCGGG
>CAZREY010000375.1:0-2536 GCA_964599015.1 uncultured Thiobacillus sp. | reverse complement strand
CGACGGCCAGTGGGTCCTTGGCTCGGCTGATGGGGCGGCCGACCACGACGTGATCGGCGCCGTTGATGACGGCGTCCTGGGCGGTCACAATGCGCACCTGATCATCCTGCTGGATCTCCCGGTTGGCCCCTGGACGGATGCCCGGAGTCACCACGATAAAATTATCGCCCAGCTCGCCTCTCATGCGCTGCACCTCGAGGCCCGACGAAACGATGCCGTCGCATTTCAGCGCCAGCGCGCGCCTGGCGCGAATGAGCACTAAATCCGCCACTGTTCCCTGCAAGCCCATTTCGCGCATGTCGTTTTCTCCGAAACTGGTGAGGACCGTCACCGCCAGGATCTTTAGGTCGCCCTTTTCGGCAACGGCGGCCTCCAAAATAGGGTCGTTGCCATGGACGGTCGCAAAGGTGGCTCCGCGGTTCTTGACCTGCCGCACCGCCAGTTGCACGGTTTCAGGAATATCGAAGAACTTGAGGTCCACCATCACCTTGTGCCCTCGCTCCTGAATCCATTCGATGATGTGCCACCACCCGGCAAGAAAGAGCTGCAAGCCGACTTTATAAAACTTGATGCGGGTTTCGAGCCGTTGGACCCATTCCTTAGCCAGGTCCGCGGATTCGAAATCGAGGGCGAAAATGATCCGTTCTTCCAGGGGAATATCTTTGTAATTCAATTTCTTAGACTCCTTCAGCGGGAATCAACCTTCGCGATGGAGATTTCACTTTCATTTGAAAGCGATGCGAGCGCCGATTCCCATTGCTTCATCCGCTCGCTGAAATTTCGGCCGGTCGCCGCAAGGCTTATGGCTCGGCTCTCTTCCCCGGTAATTTCGAGATGGATGTCAATCCGCTCCGGCGGCAGATTTGCGCCCAACCGGTCGGGCCATTCGATGATGCTCACGCCGCCGCCGTAAATGGCTTCCCGCCAGGGCAGGGTTTCGAGCTCGTCCGGGTCGCTCAAACGGTAGAGATCGAGATGATAAAGATGCAGGCGTCCCGGGTATTCATTGATGAAGGTGAAGGTCGGGCTGGTGATGGGTATGGAGGTGGGCACGCCCAAGCCCCTGGCGATGGCGCGCGCAAGAAAAGTCTTGCCCGCCCCCAGCTCTCCCCACAGGGTCAGAATGTCGCCGGCCTCCAGCCGCTCGCCGATGCGCACACCGAGCAAGGCGCTTTGTTCCTCACTGGCGGAGTTGATGACGATCCGATTCATCTTTTATCCGCAAGGCCCTCGATGCGGCCGATCACAGGGGGGATTTCCGCAAGGATTTGCGATGCCAGCAGGCCGCGGCTGGCGATGTGGACAATGCGCCGGTCGGCGGCCGCGCCATGCACGAAGACTCCCAGGCAGGCCGCTTCGAACGGCCCCAATCCCTGTCCGATAAAACCCGCAATGATGCCGGTCAGCGTATCGCCCATACCGCCGCTCGCCATGGCCGGATTGCCCGAGCCATTGACCGCCAGGCGGCCGTCCGGTGCGGCGATCACCGTCCGGTGGCCTTTCAGGACCAGGACCACGCCAAACTGTTCGCTGAATTCCGCAGCAATTTCGAGCCGTCGCTGCAGCACCTCCTGGATCGGACAGTGACACAGGCGCGCCATTTCACCAGGGTGGGGGGTCAGCACCGGAGGATATTGGGCGGATTTGAGCAATTCCCGGTGGTCGCCCAGGGCCGTGAGGGCGTCCGCATCCAGGACCATCGGGCAGGGGGCCTGCTGCACCAGGGCACGGACCAGTTGCTGGGTTTCCGGGTGCAGCGAAATCCCCGGGCCCATGGCAAACGCCTGTTTGCCGGCTAGAAAATCCAAAATCTTGGGCAGCGCGGCCATGGCCGGGGTCTGCTCGGGCGTCTCGGGGATGGGCAGGGTCATGGGTTCGGTCAATTTGACTTCCACGATGGGATTTAAACTGGCCGGAATAAACAGAGTGACCAACCCCGCTCCCACCTGGGCCGCCCCTTCGCAAATGAGCGTCGCCGCCCCGGTTTTTCCCACCGACCCTGCCAGCACCGCGACATGGCCGGCGCGGCCTTTGTGTACGGCGGCCGCGCGCGGCTGCAACCACCCCCGGAAATGCTCTTCCTGCAGCCAAAAGCGCTGAATGCCGCTCGCTTTCAACACGCATGCCGGAACGCCGATGTCCACCACTTTGAGCTTGCCGACGTAATCCTCCCCCGGATCGAGCACTTGCCCGATTTTTGGCAGTGCAAAGGTGGCGGTCGCCCGGGCCCGAATGGCGACGCCGAGGACCATGCCGGTGGAGGCGTCGAGGCCGGATGGCAGGTCCACCGCCAAAACCGGAACATCGAGTTGATTGATGGCTTCGATGACTTCTCGGAACAACCCCCGGACCTCACTGTTCAGTCCGGTCCCGAGAATGGCGTCGATGATCACCTCGCTTTCCCGAATGGCCTCGAACTGGCCGGCAAAATCTTTCTCTTCGTCCCATATGCTGATGGCGACGCCAAGTTTCAACAGGATTTCGTAGTTGATGCGGGCATCACCGTGGATCTTTTCCGGCGGTCGCAGGCAGATGA
>CAZREY010000374.1:0-2543 GCA_964599015.1 uncultured Thiobacillus sp. | reverse complement strand
CGCTTGCGGGCCTCGTCGAAGCTCACGTCCGTCCACATCAGGCCCACGGGCTGCAGGGGCAGGGATTCCACGCTGATGCTGGGGTACTCCACCCCCACGCTGGAGCGGGCCACCACCTTGATCTTCACCGCCTGCTTCAGGCCCACGGAGGACTGGCGCAGCATCGGGCCCCCCATGCGCATCTGCACGATGCCCAGCCAGCGGTAGGCCTCCGCCAGCTCCTGCACGGTCTGGCCCCGCAGCTCCCGGTACTGGGCCAGGCGCTCGTACACCAGGCGGGAGAGCAGGTCCCGCTTCTTCTCCAGCATCTGCCGGCCCTGGTCCAAAAACCTGACCTGGCGGCCCACCTGCAGGAGGGCGCTTTTCGTGGGGGGGACGGAAAGGCGCTTTTTCATAGGAAGTCGGGAGTGGAAAGTGGGGAGTGGGGGGCGGGATGGCGAACGGGGGTGGACTTTCCCCACTCCCCACTACCCATTTCCCATGCCCTAGTCATGCCGCCTCCGCCACCGCCTGCCACTTGTGGTACTTGGCCAGTTCTTCCTCGCTCACCCGGATCAGCACCTCGGGGGGCAGCATGGAGAGCAGGTCCCAGGCCAGGTTGAGGGTCTCGTACACGCTGCGGTCCTCGTCCTCCCCCTGGCCGATGAAGCGGCGCTCGAAGGCGTCGGCGAAGGCCAGGAAGCGCCGGTCCCCCTCGCTCAGTTCCTCGGCGCCGATGATGGCGGCCAGGCCCCGCACCTCCAGGGCCTTGGCGTAGCTGGCGAAGAGCTGGCTGGCCACGTGGGGATGGTCCTCCCGGGTGAAGTTCTTGCCGATGCCGTCCTTCATCAGGCGGGACAGGGAGGGCAGCACGGTGACCGGGGGATAGACGCCCTGGTTGGACAGTTCCCGGCCCAGCACGATCTGGCCCTCGGTGATGTAGCCCGTCAGGTCCGGGATGGGGTGGGTGATGTCATCCGAGGGCATGGACAGCACCGGGATCATGGTGATGGAACCGCGCCGGTTCTTGATGCGCCCCGCCCGCTCGTAGATCTCGGCCAGGTCGGAATAGAGATAGCCGGGATAACCCTTCCGCGCCGGCACGTCCCCCCGCAGCACCGCCACCTCCCGCAGGGCCTCGGCATAGGCGGTCATGTCGGTCATCACCACCAGCACGTGGTAGTCCAGGTCGTAGGCCAGATACTCGGCGGCGGTCAGGGCCGCCCGGGGGGTGAGCAGGCGCTCGATGACCGGCTCGTCGGCCAGGTTGAGGAACATGACCACCTTGTTCAGCACCCCGCTCTCCTCGAAGCTTTCCTGGAAGAAGCGGGCGTCGGCGTGGGAGGCGCCGAAGGCGGCGAACACCACCACGAACTCGGAGGATTCCTCCCCCAGCAGCTTGGCCTGGCGCACGATCTGGGCCGCCACCCGGTTGTGGGGCAGGCCGCCGCCGGAGAACACGGGCAGCTTCTGGCCCCGGGTGAGGGAGTTCATGCCGTCGATGGCGGAGATGCCGGTCTGGATGAATTCCCGGGGATAGGCCCGGGCGGCGGGGTTCAGGGGCTCGCCGTTCACGTCGCGACGGTCGGCGGAGATGATGGGCGGGCGGCCGTCCCGGGGCAGGCCCGCGCCGTTGAACACCCGGCCCAGGATGTCCCGGGACACGGGCAGCTTGAAGGGTTCATCCAGGAAGCGCACCCAGGTGCGCTCCAGGTCCAGGTCGTCGGTGCCTTCGAACACTTCCACCAGCACGGCGTCGTCGGCGGTGCGGATCACCAGGCCGTTGCGCAGGTTGCCGGCGTGGTCCTTCAACTGCACCCGGGAACCGGCGGCCACGCCGGGCACGCCGGCCATGACGACGAGCCCCCCCTGGACGGAACTGGCGGTGCGGAATTCGATGTTTTTCATGATTGGTCTCCACCCTCTCCCCGGCCCTCCCCCCTCGAGGGGGAGGGGATGGAAGTCTCGTAATCCAGGGCGATGCGTTCGAACTCGGCCGGGATGCGGGCGATCTTTTCCCGCAGCACCGCCAGGTCCTCGGACCTGTGCTGGCTCTTCCAGCGCCGGGCCTGGGCCAGCAGGGGCATCTGGATCAGCCTTCTGGCCGGGGCCCCCAGCTTCACCAGCTTCAAGCCCTGGCGGTGGATCTCCAGCAGGGCGGAAAGCAGGGCGAACTGCTTCTCTGGCGAGGCGAAGCTGTCGATCTCGTCGGTGGCCGCCTGCTGCAAGAGGCCTTCCTTGAGGAGGCCGGCGGATTCCAGGGTCCAGCGCTGCTCGCTGGAGAGGGCCTCCACGCCCACCAGGTTGACGATGCGCTGCAACTCCTCGGAGGCGGCCAGCAGGTCCAGGGCCTCGCCCCGGGCGGCTTCCCAGCCCGGGTCCACGTTCTCGGCCCACCATTTCGCGGCGGAGGGCACGTAGCCGGAGAAGCTTTCCAGCCAGTCCACCGCCGGGTAATGGCGGGCGTCCGCCAGTTCCTTGGACAGGGCCCAGAAGGTCTGGATGATCTCCTTGGTGTGGCTGGTCACCGGCTCGGAGAAGTCACCGCCGGGCGGGCTGACCGC
>CAZREY010000373.1:0-2551 GCA_964599015.1 uncultured Thiobacillus sp. | reverse complement strand
CGGGGGATGGGGGTGGCGGACATCATGAGCAGGTGGGGGATGAGGGCGGCCTCCGTGTCGCCCATGGCGTTTCCCTTCTCCCGCAACGCCAGGCGCTGGCCCACGCCGAAGCGGTGCTGCTCATCCACCACCGCCAGCGTCAGATTCCTGAACTCCACCCCGGCCTGGAACAGGGCATGGGTGCCCACGGCCACGTCCACCGTGCCGGCGGCGATGTCAGCCAGGGCCTGCTTCTTGGCCTTGCCTTTCAGGGCGGCGGCCAGCCAGGCCACGCGGAAGCCCAGGGGCGTGAGCCATTCGTGGAACTTGAGGTAGAGCTGCTCGGCCAGGATTTCCGTGGGGGCCATGACCGCCGCCTGGGTGCCGGCGGCCAGGGCGGGCAGCACCGCCAGGGCCGCCACCAGGGTCTTGCCGCTGCCCACGTCCCCCTGCAGCAGGCGGTTCATGGGGTGGGGCCGGGCCAGGTCGTGGCGGATCTCCCCCAGGGTCCGGCGCTGGGCGGCGGTGAGGGGAAAGGGCAGGGCGGCCAGCAGGCGCTCCGTGAGGCCACCGTCATCGGCCAGGGGCGGCGCGGCCAGGGCATGGCGCTGGCGGGCGGCCAGGCGCAGGGAGAGCTGCTGGGCCAGCAGTTCGTCGAACTTGAGCCGGCGCCAGGCCGGGTCGTGGCGGCTTTCAAGGGCATGCGGGTCCACCCTGGGCGGCGGGGTATGCAGCCGGGCCAGGGTGGGGGCGAAGGCGGGCAGGGCCAGGCGGTGGAGCAGGTCCTCCGGCAGGGTTTCGCCCAGGTCGGCATCCTCCAGGGCCGCCGCCACCGCCTTGCGGATGGCGTTCTGGGACAGGCCCGCCACACTGGGGTAGACGGGCGTGAGGGTGGTGGGCAGGGGTGTGCCCGGCTTCACCACACGCAGGCGGGGATGGACCATTTCATTGCCGAAGAAGCCGGGCCGCACCTCGCCGAACAGACGCACCCGCACGCCGGGCTTCAGCTGGGCCACCTGGTTCGGGTAGAAGTGGAGCAGGCGGCAGAACAGGGGGGCTTTCCCTTCTCCCGCGGGGAGAGGGGAAATATCAGTCTCTCCCCCGATGGGGGAGGGCGGGGGTGAGGGGCCAAGCGAAGCTTGGCCTGGATCGACAACCTCCCTGATCTCCAGCACCAGCTGCCGCCGGGGCCGGGGCTGCACTTCGGCGTGGACCACCGTACCTTCCACCTGCACCGTGTCGCCGGCACGGGCGGCGCGGATGGGGGTGAGACGGGTCTCGTCCTCGTAGCGCAGGGGCAGGTGCAGGATGAGCTCGGCCGGGTCGCGGTAGCCCAGTTTGCGGGCTACGGCCTCCGGGCCTGGCGTGGCCGGGGGCATGGGCTGGGCGTCGAGGCGAAACTCAGTCCAGCACCATCACCGCGTCAGCCTCCACCAGGGCGCCCCGGGGCAGTGCCGATACGCCCACGGCGGCCCGGGCGGGGTAGGGGGGCTGGAAGTACTGAGCCATGATCTCGTTGACCTTGGCGAAGTTGCCGAGGTCGGTGAGGAAGACATTGAGCTTCACCACGTCGCCCGGTCTGCCGCCGGCCGCCTCCGCCACCGCGCGCAGATTCTTGAACACCTGGTGGATCTGGGCCTCGATGCCTTCCACCATCTGCATGGAGGCGGGGTCCAGGCCGATCTGGCCGGAGAGGTACACCGTGTCCTTCACCTTGATGGCCTGGGAATAGGTGCCGATGGCCTGGGGGGCGTTGGGGGTGGAGATGATGGTCTTGTTCATGGGAACTCCGAAAAACGGCGGGCAATGGCCGCGAAGCCTACCAAATTACCGTGCTCCATGAAGGGCGCCCCGGTTCAGAGGCCGTCCAGCAGGATGGCGAACATGCGTTCCCGCTGCTCGTGGGTGAGGCCCCGCAGGATCCGGAGGGCTTCCTGCTCGACCCGTGCCGTGCGGGATACCACATAGGTGGCGGCCAGTCGGCGCCAGGCTTCCGCCAGGGCGGGGTCGGAGGCTTGCAGTCTTTGCAGGGCCTGGGCCACGCCGGCCGGCCCTTTGAGTTCATAGAAGGTCTGGCCCAGGTTGCGCCAGGCCAGCAGGTAGTCCGGCTCCGCGCGCACCGCTTCGTGATAGGCGCCCATGGCCTCCCGGTGACGTTTGAGGGCGTAATAGCTGTTGCCCAGGTTGTTGTGGGCGTACATGTCGCGGGGGGCGACCCGCAGGTTCTGGCGATAGGCGTCGATGGCCTCGGGGTGGCGCTTCAGCTCCCCATAGGCCCGGCCCACCACGAACCAGGCCAGGGGGTTGCCGGCCTCGGCCCGGGTCCATTGCCGGCCCAGGTCCAGCAGGGCCGGCCAGTCCCGGTTTTTTTCCAGGGCCTGGGCGGCTTCCAGCCAGTCCAGGCCGGCCCCGGACGGGGCCGTTGGCTGTGCCTGGGCCAGCAGCGGCCATGACAGCAGGAAGGGCAGCAGGATTTTCGACAGTCGCACGGGAAAGAGGGTTTGAGGCCGGGCAATAAAAAAGGGTGTCTTCGCAGACACCCTCTTACCGGTCCGTCGCGCGGCGCGCAACA
>CAZREY010000372.1:0-2553 GCA_964599015.1 uncultured Thiobacillus sp. | reverse complement strand
TGTATCTGCTGGCCTACCTCAGGAAACGCAAGTCGCGACTCGCAAGCGGCAAGTAGCAGGCCCTTCCCGCCATTCGCCCTCCGCCACCGGCCGGCGCTCAGTTGCGTTCGCTGGGCACGCTCACCGGATAGCCGTTGGACAGGGCGGTCAGGAACACCTCCAGATCGGTATAGGCCGTGCTGCCCGGCTTGAGGGGCTGGGTGCCGCTGTCCAGGTTGCACTCCATGAAACGCAGGTGCAGGGATTGCAGCTGGTAGCGGGTGCGGTAGACCGGGAAGTGGGCCGCGTCGCCGTAAGGGGTGGTCACGGTGGTGGCGCGCAATTGCATGCCGGCCCGGTGGGTATGGCAGGTGGCGCAGGCCAGGTTGGAGCGGCCGGTGCGCAGGTGGAACAGCTTGCGGCCCCGCTCGAAGGCGGCCTTCAGCGGCCCCTTGGCCACGTCGACGGCGAAGGGCATGCCGTTGCTGGCGTTGGCCACGTAGAGGGAGACGGCGCTGTTGTCGTAGCTGCCGTTTTGCAGTTCCCGGCCCTGGCGGGCGGCGCACAGTTCGATGACCTCCTCCAGGCCGGCGATGCGCTTCAGGTCGGCGCGGTATTGGGGATAACGGGCGCGCAACCCCTTCAGGTTGCCCTTCTTCGCCCCCAGGCAGGCGGCGAAGCGTCCGTCGCCGTTCATTGCCTGGAACAGGTCTTCGCCCCGGTCCAGGGCGAAATGGCCGCCGTGCACCGCCTGGTTGAAGGGGGGGTCCATGAACTTCCAGTTCAGCTTCCAGTTCTCGTCCGGATTGCCCGCCAGGCGCCAGTCCAGGCTTTTCGGGTCCGACCAGAAACGATAGGTGCCGGACAGCAGCAGGTCGCCGCGCACGTGGGGCGTGTACTCCTCCAGGGCGTCGTATTCGCGGTAGGGCCCGACAGCCCCCGCGATGGAGACCTGGAGCGCGAGGATCAGGGGTATCAATTGTTTCATGTGCTTCATGCCCGGCCCCTCAATCAAGGCTTTGCAGGTAGGCCACCAGGTCACGGATTTCCTGGTCGTTGAGGACGTGGTTGGGGCCATAGGGAGGCATGGCGGTATGGGGATTGTTGACCCGGGCATCGAATATTTCCTGATAGACGTCCGCATCGTTGTACCGGTGCAGCTTGAAGCCGATGAGGCTGGTGCCGAAGCTGCCAGGCCACTGTTCTCCGGGCAGCTGATGGCATACGACGCAATAGCCCTTGTCCCGTCGCAGGGCCAGCTCGCGCCCCCGCGCCGGATCGCCGTTCAGGGGCCCCGCCAGGGTGACCTTGCGCGGCTTGGGCGTGGCGCGCTTGTCCGCGTGGCTGAGGGTGGGCCAGGCCGACAGGTCCCGGGAAAACGGTTCCCACTCCAGGCGGCCGCTGTTCATCACCACCCGGGGCACCAGGGTCATGGTGGGGTTGGCCGGATTCACGGCCGCGTCGGGGGGGATGCCGGCGGCCAGGCCCGCCACGGGGAAAAGGGACAGGCAGGCCATCAGCCCGCCCAGGGGGTACGCCAAACGCATGGTGTCAGTCTCCTCATGGACCTGCCTGCGCAGGTCTTTCTTGCCCCGAATGTACCAGCTAAACCAAATGCCCGTCCTCCAGGCGCAGGGTGCGGCCCAGCCGGGCGGCCAGGTCCGGGTCGTGGGTCACCACCAGGAAGGCGGTGCGGTGTCGCTCGGACAGCGCCATGAGCAGTTCCTGGATGCGGGCGGCGGTGTGCCGGTCCAGGTTGCCCGTGGGTTCGTCCATGAGCACACAGGCCGGGTGGGTCGCCAGGGCTCGGGCGATGGCGGCCCGCTGGCGCTCGCCCCCGGACAGCTCGCCGGGGCGGTGGTGCAGGCGATGGCCCAGGCCCACCTCCTCCAGCTAGTGCCCGGCCTCGGCCAGGGCGGAGGCCCGGTCCTGGCGGCGGATGAACAGGGGCATGGCCACGTTCTCCAGGGCGGAAAACTCCGGCAGCAGATGGTGGAACTGGTAGACGAAGCCCAGGGAGCGGTTGCGCAGCCGGCCCCGGGCGGTTTCCGACAGGGACCACAGGTCCTCTCCCGCCACCCGCACCTCGCCGCCATCGGGCCTGTCCAGGCCCCCCAGCACGTGGAGCAGGGTGCTCTTGCCGGCGCCGGAGGCCCCCATGACGGCGATGTGCTCGCCGGGGGCCACGGCCAGGTCGATGCCCGCCAGCACGGGCACTTCCACCGGCCCTTGCCAATAGCTCTTCATCAGGCCGGTGCAGACCAGCACCGCATTTCCCATTTCCCGTTTCCCGTTTCCCGTTTCACTCATAGCGCAGCGCCTCCGCCGGCTGCACGTTGGCCGCCCGCCAGCTGGGGTACAGGGTGGCCAGGAAGGCCAGCACCAGGGCCACGCCGCCGATGGTCCATACGTCGCCCCAGTGGAGCCTGGAAGGCAGTTCGGAGATGTAGTAGACGTCGGCAGGGAACAGGTCCATGCCCACGGCCCGCTCGATCCAGGGCACCACCGTTTCCACGTTGATGGCCAGGAGCACCCCGGAGACGATGCCCAGCGCGGTGCCGATGACGCCGATGA
>CAZREY010000371.1:0-2563 GCA_964599015.1 uncultured Thiobacillus sp. | reverse complement strand
AGCAGGGCCAGGCTGGCCCGCTCCCTCTCCGGCAGGCGCACCCGCACCTCCACTTCCTCCGGCCCGTCCTGGAAGAGCTGCACCAGGCGGCCATCCAGGGCGGCGCGCAGCTGGCGGGACAGGTCGTCCAGGGTCAGGCCCAGGGCCTCGCCGGCGGGGGTGAGGCTGAACACCACCTGCTCCCGGCCGTAGGGCATGTCGTCCTCGATGCCGTACACGCCGGGGACCTGGCGCAGGGCGGCCTGCACCTCCAGGGCGGCCAGCTTGAGGGTGTGGGCGTCCCGGCCCGCCAGGCGTACCACCAGGTCGCCACCCGGGGGGCCCTGCTTGCGGGGCACCACCACGAAGCTCTCCATGCCCGCCGGCACGCGGATGTGTTCTTCCCAGTCCTTGATGAAGTCCTCGGTGCGCACGTCCCGTTTCTCGGAAGGCACCAGCTCCACGGTGACGGAGCCGAACTGGTCCCCCTGGCGGGGATTCTGGTCGCCGGACAGGGCACCGGAGCGGAACACCGCCTGGCCCAGCACCTGGCTGCCATAGGCTTTCTCGGTGGCTTCCAGGGTCTGGCGCAGATGGGTGAGGAAGTCCTCCACCTGGGACCGGGGCGTGCCGCTGGCGAAGGTGGCGTTGGCGTAGACGATCTGGGGCTCCGGCGTGGGGAAGAAGGTGAACTTCACCCGTCCCCCCGCCAGCAGGCCCACGGCCAGGACCAGGACCATCAGGCCGGCGGCGATGGTCACGCCGCGATACTCCACCGCCAGGGTCACGGCGCGGCGGAAGGGGCCGTCGCGGAAACGCTCGAAGGCCGTGTCCAGGCGCGCCCGGGTGGGATGCAACTTGTCCGCCTTGCCGTGCAGGAAGGCACCGCGCAGGTGGGCCGGCAGGATGAAGAAGCACTCCACCACGGAGGCCAGCAGCACGCAGATCATGATGAAGGGGATGTCCCCCAGGATCTTGCCCATGGGGCCGGACACCATCATCAGGGGCAGGAAAGCCGCCACGGTGGTGAGGCTGGAGGCGATGACGGGCCAGAACATGCGCCGGGCCCCCCCTTCCGAGGCGTACATGGGATCCTCCCCCATCTTGTAGTGGGCGTAGGCGTCCTCCCCCACCACGATGGCGTCGTCCACGATGACCCCCAGGGCCATGATGAGGGCGAACAGGCTGATCATGTTGATGGAGCCCCCCGCCAGCCAGAGCACCGCCAGGGTGGCCAGGAAGGCGGTGGGAATGCCCATGGCCACCCACAACGTGACCCGGCCGTTGAGGAACAGCAGCAGGATGAACACGACGATGACCAGGCCCTGCATGCCGTTCTTCACCAGCAGGTTGATGCGCTCCTCGATGAGGCTCCAGACCTCGTCATAGACCTGGATTTGCACACCCGGGGGCAGGCGGGGCCGGGCCTCCTCCAGCCAGGCGTTCAGCACCTCGGCCGCCTTGAGGGAATTCCCCGTCTCCGCCCGCTTCAGCAGCAGTTCCACGGCGGGCTGGCCGCCCACCTCCAGGAACAGGCTGTTGTCCCGGGGGCCCCGGGTGATCTCGGCCACCTGGCCCAGTTCCACCCGGCTGCCGGTTTCGGTGACCACGGGCAGGTCCCGGTAATCGCGAGGGTCCTTGCGCAGGTTCACGCCCCGCACCTCCCGCTGCACCTCCCCCTCCCCCACCTTGCCGGCGGGCAGGTCCCGGTTGGTGGCGGCCAGGCGGGCGGCCACCTGGTCCAGGGTCAGGCCCAGGCGCTCCAGCTCCTTGGCCGGCATGGCGATGGACAGCTCCTCGTCCGGCAGTCCCAGCAGGTCCACCTTATCCACGCCCCGGGCCAGCAGGTCCTGTTCGTACTGGCGCGCCAGGTGGCGCAGCTCCGGCAGCGTGCCGCCGGTGAGCAGCACCCGGGCGATGGGCTCGTAGCGGATCACCCGGGCCACCTCCGGCGGCTCCGCGTCCTGGGGCAGGTTGCGGAACTGATCCACGGCCTGCTTCACCTCGTCCACGGCGGTGATGGGGTCGGTGTCTTCCTTGAACTCGATGGAGATGGAGCTGATGCCCTGGCTGGAGGTGGAGGTGACGTGCTTCACGCCGGAGACGGTCTTGAGCTTCTGCTCCAGGGGCGTGGTGATGCCCTCCTCCACGTCCTCCGCCGCCGCGCCCCGCCACTCCACCCGCACGGTGACGAAGTCCAGGTTGAAGTTGGGGAAGAACTGGATGTTGAGGCGGGAGACCGCGAACAGCCCCGCCAGCATGAGGATCAGCATGAACAGGTTGGCCGCCACCGGATGGTGGACGAAGGTACCGAGCAGATCCTGGCGCCGCTTCATGGCCTGGGCTCCGCGCCGCGCGCGCGCGCCGCCGTCACTTCACCACCTCGACCTTGAGCCCGGACACGGCGTTGGGCAAATGGGTGGCGACCAGGGCGTCGCCGGCCTTGAGCGCGGCGGCGCGCACCAGCAGGCGGCCGCCGACGGCCTCGCCGAGCACCTCGACCGGCACCGCCGTGATGCGTGCCTCCCCCTGTGGGTCGGTTCCGATCCGGTACACCCGGTCGCCGCCGAACAGCGCGGTGTAG
>CAZREY010000370.1:506-2572 GCA_964599015.1 uncultured Thiobacillus sp. | reverse complement strand
GGTCTCGATGGCGAAGTGGGCGTCCGGCGTCCGCGTCATGGGCAGGTTGGCGCCGGTGATGATGAGATACGTGGAGTTGTACCAGTCGGCGGATTCCGGCACGTCGGTCTGCTCGCCCCAGGTCTGGGGGCTGGCCACGGGCAGGTCGCAATACCAGTCGTAGAAGGAGCCGCAGGCGGCGCCGATCAGGCTGAGATAGCGGGAGCCGGCGGCGTAGGAGATCATGGACATGGCCGGGATGGGCGAGAAGCCGTAGATACGGTCCGGCCCCCACTTGTTGATGGTGTACACGTTGGCGGCGGCGGCGATCTCCAGCACCTCGTCCCAGGTGGTGCGCACGAAGCCGCCCAGGCCGCGCACCTTGACGTACCTGTCGCGCTTGGCGGGGTCGGCCTGGATGGCGGCCCAGGCCTCCACCGGATCCTTGCCGGATTTCTTCTCGGCGCGGTACAGGTCCAGCAGGCGGCCGCGGATCATCGGATGCTTGATGCGGTGGGGCGAGTACAGATACCAGGAGAAGGAAGCGCCCCGCTGGCAGCCGCGCGGCTCATGGTTGGGCATGTCCTCACGGGTGCGGGGGTAGTCGGTCTGCTGCATCTCGAAGGAGACCAGGCCGTTCTTCACGAAGATCTTCCAGGAGCAGCCGCCGGTGCAGTTCACGCCGTGGGTGGAGCGCACCACCTTGTCGTGGCGCCAGCGGTTGCGGAAGGCGTCTTCCCACTTTCGGTCCTCGATGGTCTTGATGCCGAGACCGCCGGAGACGGATTCCCGGGGGTGGGTGAAGTAGGTCAGACGGTCCAGAAAGTGACTCATTGCTTGCTCCTTGGAGTGATTCGGGAAACGGGAAACGAGAAACGGGAAATGCCAGATGCGGTGGTGGTGTCGCGTTTTCCTTTTCCCATTTCCCTTTTCCCGGTTAATCAGGGGTTGCGGATCTCGGAACCCTTGCGCAGGTAGAACCACCAGTTCAGCACCAGGCAGAGGGCGTAGAAGATGGCGAAGCCGTACATGGCGTTTTCCGGCGTGCCCGACTTCAACTGGTCGCCGATCACCACGGGGGCGATGAAGGAACCGTAGGCCGCCACGGCGGAGGTCCAGCCCAGCACGGGGCCGGCCTGGGTGCGGTCGAAGATCACGCCCACGGTGCGGAAGGTGGAGCCGTTGCCGATGCCGGCGGCGGCGAACACCACCACGAAGGTCACCAGGAACTGGGTGAAATAGATCTCGGGGGTGGCGGAGTGGTAGGCCTGCATCATGATGTAGCCGGCATACACGGAGGCGCCCACCATGATGGCGGAGATGACCTGGGTGACGATGGAACCGCCTACCTTGTCGGATATCCAGCCGCCCACGGGACGGATCAGGGCGCCCACGAAGGGGCCGATCCAGGCGTAGGTGAGGGCCGAGGGGGCGTTGGGGTTCTTGACGTGGGTCCAGGTGTTGGTGGCGGCATCCAGCATGTGCATGTCGCCGAAGATCACCGTGATGGACAGGGGCACGGCGGCGGAGAAGCCGATGAAGGAACCGAAGGTCACCAGGTAGAGGGCGGTCAGGGACCAGGTGTGCTTGTTGGAGAAGATGGCGAACTGCTTCTGGATGCCCGCCTTCATCTCGCCGATGGCGAACAGGCGCATCACGAACAGGGTGCCCACCATGATCAGCGGCAGGGCCACCCACATGTTCAAGAGGCCCAGGCCGCCCGCCTTGGGGGGCAGGTAGAGGTAGAGGCCCACGCCGGCGGTGACGCAGGCCAGGCCATAGAGCCACAGCACCTTGATGAAGGCCGCGAGGGTGCCGCCGATGGCGGGGGAGATGGGCAGCAGGTTGTTCATGCCGAAGAAGCCCAGGAAGGCCAGGGGAATCAGGGCCACCATCCAGACCCAGCCGGCGTTCTGGATCCAGGTGGGGGTGCCGGCGGCGATCTTGCCCATGATCCAGCCCGAGTCCTTCACCAGTTCCATGGGCGCGCCCGCCAGGGCGCCGAAGATGCCCGCGGTCATCACCAGGGGGATGAGCACCTGCATGGTGGTGACGCCGAAGTTGCCCAGGCCGGCGTTGATGCCCAG
>CAZREY010000370.1:0-496 GCA_964599015.1 uncultured Thiobacillus sp. | reverse complement strand
TTGGACATGGAGCAGGCGAAGTTGCCGCCGCCGATGCCGGACAGCAGGGCCAGGAGCTGGAACACCCACAGGGGCGTGGTCTTGTCCTGGAGGGCGATGCCGGTGCCGATGGCCGGGATCATCAGCAGCGCCGTGGTCAGGAAGATGGCGTTGCGGCCGCCGGCGATGCGGATGAAGAAGGAAGACGGGATGCGCAGGGTGGCGCCCGAGAGGCCGGCGATGGCGGTCAGGCTGAACATGTCCTCCTTGGTGAAGGGGAAGCCCAGGTTCAGCATCTGCACGGTGATGATGCCCCACATCATCCAGATGGCGAAGCCGAGCAGCAGGCTGGGGACGGAGATCCACAGGTTGCGGTTGGCGATGGACTTTCCGGTGGAGTCCCAGAACTTCTGGTCCTCCACGTCCCATTTTTCGATGTTGACGCTCATTGGATGGCTCCGTTGGGGGTAGGGGTGGTTGCTTGGGGGATGGGGTACGGCTTCATTCCATGGTGTCC
>CAZREY010000369.1:0-2576 GCA_964599015.1 uncultured Thiobacillus sp. | reverse complement strand
TTGATCTGCGGCAGGGTGTGCATGAAGCCCCAGACGCCGGCGCCGAAGAAGTTGCCGAAGGCCTGGGCGATGGTCCATCCCAGGGCCGGATGGTTGGTGCTCTTCAGCTTGTGCACACCGGCGTCGAACACCGCATGGACCACCATGGCCACCAGGGGGATGGGTTCCAGGGCGGAGAAGAAGCCGCCGATGGTCAGCCAGTAGTCCGGCGTGCCGATCCAGAAGTAGTGGTGGCCCAGACCCAGGATGCCGGAACCGAACATGAGGGCGACCTCGATGTACAGCCAGGTTTCCACGATCTTGCGGCGCACGCCCAGGGTGGTAATCAGCATGTAGGCCATGATGCAGCCCACCAGCACTTCCCAGGTGGCCTCCACCCACAGGTGGATCACCCACCACCACCAGAACTGGTCGATGGAGATGTTGGGGGTGTAGAACATGCCGGCCAGGTACAGGCCGAACAGGGCCAGCAGGTCCAGCACGAGTACGCCGCCGATGCCGGTGTACTTGCCCTTGGAGAAGGTGGCGGCCACGTTGTAGAAGAACGTGAGCACGGCCACCACGATGCCGATGTCGGCCCAGCGGGGCGCCTCGATGTATTCCCGGCCTTCCATGATCAACCAGATGGTCTTGATCTCGCCCGGACCCACCTGCACCAGCAGGAACACCAGGACCACGATGGTCACGGCGATGGTGAGGATCCAGAAGATCAGGTTGCCGAGCCCCAGACCTACCACGGGGACCCCGGCCTCATCCTCCAGAATCCAGTAGACCCCGCCGATGAAGCCATATAGCAGCCACACCACCAGGGCGTTGACGTGCAGGGTGCGGTTGACCGAGAAATCCACCACTTCGTAGAGGAAGTCCGGGTAGAGGTATTGCAGACCCGCCAGCAGCCCGAAGAGGACCTGGGCGCCGAACAACGCCAACGAGACGGTGAAGTACTTCATGGCCAGTTTCTGGCCGCCGTTCAGGTTGGCGGTACTGAAGATTCCTAGCGCTGCCATTTTCTGTGCTCCTTATTGTTGGGCCGGGGCGGCGTCAGTCGCGGCGGGGGCATCCGCGGCGGGCGCGGCTTCCACGGGCGCGGCTTCCGCGGCGGGGGCGGCCGGCTCGGGATCGGACTGGTCCATGGCCTTGAAGTTGTGGGGGAAGCCCAGGGTGTTGATGGCGCTCATCCACTTGAGGAAGGCCACCGTGGCGCGGGCCTCTTCCTCGGTGATGCCCAGGCGGGGCATGCGCCGGCCCACGGCGTTGTGCAGCTTGTCGCTGGGGTCCATGAGGAAGGCCACCATGCTCTCCTCGCGCACCTCCTTGGAGCCCCAGGCGGGGTCCAGCCAGGCCTTGGTCAGGTCCGGAGCGAAGTAGGCGCCATTGCCCAGCAGGGTGTGGCACTGCATGCAGTTCTTGGCCTGGGTGGTGAGCTTGCCCTTGGATACCAGGGCCTTGGCTTCCTCCTCGGTGAGCATCTTGCCGAACAGGGGCTCGTCCGGACCGATCACCGGCAGGTAGCGGTTCTGCTCCTCGTTGAACTGGTAGTCCACCCGCTTGTTGATGATGGAATACCCCGGGACCTGCTTACCGCCGGCCTTGATGTACGACATGGTGTCGAAGGTGAGGAAGATGAGGATGATGAATGAGCCACCCGTCACCCAAATGGCTGTCTTTCGCCAAAAGGATTCGGATGCCCACCACAAGGACTGCGTCTGTGACATGGCTATGCCTCCTGTTACCGCTGTTGATAAACCTTGACGGGGGAACCTTCATCTTCGTGTTCATGCTCGTGGGTCCGCACGCACAGGTGCCAGATGCCATGGGGAGCGACGAAGTAACCGACCAGCATGAGCAGGACGATGAAGGTCCAGAAGCCGTTGGTGAACAGGTTGGCGGCAAAGGCCAGCACCAGCACCGAGGCGAACAGTCCCGCGTAGGCCAGGTAGGCCAGGGGCATCAGCCCTGGTCTATGCTTAACGCGGGCATAGGCGAACAGGAGGGCATAGGTGGCGCCGAACATGATGACCGAGGCGGCGCTGAAGAAGACGGTGAAGAAATTAGCGAGTTCGACGGGTTGGATCATGACAATCTCCGTTCCGATTTGGTTGCGACGGATGTTGGCGTCATACCCGACTAATGCGTTTGACTAATGTCAACGAAAAGAAGAGTTTCGTGTCCCGACGTTGACAATGGTCAAGGCTCCCCCCCCATGCCCCCGACGTATCGTTGACCGCAACCCGATGCGGGTTTTTTCAGCCATGTTTTGGAGGGCAGTGAGATGAAGAAAGTATTGCGCGGTTTGGGGCTGGCGATCTTGCCGCTGGCAGTTTCCATGGCCTGGGCGGCGGATCGCACGAGCGAGACCAACACCCCCACGACCACCTATCTGCAGGGCGGGGGATCCAGCCTGGGCGGTATGGACATGTACCAGTCCACCGATCCCAAGGCGCCTCCCATGACCAAGGCGGAGTTCGACCAGTCCCGCCAGATCTATTTCGACCGTTGCGCCGGCTGCCACGGCGTGCTGCGCAAGGGTGCCACCGGCAAGGCCCTGTTGCCCGAGCCCATGCAGAAGCTGGGCA
>CAZREY010000368.1:0-2579 GCA_964599015.1 uncultured Thiobacillus sp. | reverse complement strand
CCCCTCTCCCGCTTGCGGGAGAGGGGAGAAGATGAGGCGTAAGTAATTCATGTTCTCCTCGGCATGAGCACGGTGTAATCCAGGTCCAGCACCACGTTGGGGTGGTATTTGCGCTGGCCGCCTTCCTCGATGCGGGCCTCGGCCACTTCGCCCGGGGGCAGGTTCTTCACCCCCACCAGGCGCAGGCGCAGGGCCCCCAGGTCGTTCCGGCCGAACAGCTCCCACTTGTCCAGCACTTCGCTCCAGGCATAGAGGGTGTCGCCGGCGAAGGTGGGGTTGCTGTGGACACCGCTGTTGATGGCGGCGAGGGTGAGGGCGTTCTCCAGGCCCTCGAAAGACAGGGCCCGGCAGATGGAGATCACGTGGCCGCCGTAGACCAGGCGCCGGCCGAAGGGTGTGTTGGCCATGAGGAAGGCATCGAAGTGCAGACGGGCGCTGTTCTGGTAGAGGCGGGTGGCCAGGGTATGGTCGCTCTCGTCCAGGGTCATGCCGGCGGGATGGTCGATGCGCTCGCCGATGCCGTAGTCGTCCCACAGCCAGGGGCCGCCGGAAATCTCCGGCTCGTAGCCCCGGGCGTCCAGGCAGGCGGGAATGCCCAGGCGATGGGGCTCCACCATGGGCGGCAGTTCCGGCACCACCGGGGCCGGTGGGGGACGGCTGGAGTCGGCCTTGTGCACCATCACCCAGCGGATCCAGGAAAGCACCTCCTGATCGTTCTGGTTCACGGCGGTGGAGCGCACCCAGACGATGCCGCTTTGGCCGTTGCTGTTCTGCCGCAGGCCGATGACCGTGGATTCCGCCTTCAGGGTGTCGCCCGCGTACACCGGCGCCAGGAAGCGCACGTCGGCGTAGCCCAGGTTGGCCACGGCGTTCAGGGAGATGTCCGCCACGGTCTTGCCGAAGGCCATGTGGAAGGCCAGCAGGTCGTCCAGGGGCCGGTCCGGATAGCCCAGGGCGTGGGCCACGGGGCGGGCGCTGGGCAATACCTGGCGGGCCCCGGTGAGGGCGATGTACAGGGCCTGGTCCCCTTCGCTGATGGTGCGCGGCGTGCCGTGCACCAGGGTCTGGCCCAGGCTGAAGTCCTCGAAGAAGTTGCCCCGGCTTGCTTTGCTCATGGCTGCGCGCTCCCCCAACACTGGTGGATCATGTCATGGATCAGCAGGGTGCGTTTGGCCGCCTCCACGTGGAGGTTTTCCACCAGGCGGCCTTCCACCACGGCCACCCCCTGGCCGGCGGCATTGGCCTCCGCCAGGGCGTCGATGATGCGCCGGGCCCGGTCCACGCTGTCGGGCCGCGGCGTGAAGGCGTCGTTGGCGTAGGCCACCTGGTCCGGGTGGATCAGGCTCTTGCCGTCGCAGCCCAGGTCCCGGGCCAGGCGGCAGGCGTATTCGTAGGTCTCCATGTGCTTCAGCTCCAGGTGGATGCCGTCGATCATGGCGATGTCGTGGGCCCGGGCCGCCAGCAGGCAGTGGGACAGGCTGTGGAGCATGGGCAGCCTGTCCTGGGTCACCCGGGCGTGGAGCTCGTTGGTGAGGTCCGAGGTGCCCATCACCAGGCAGGCGATGCGGGGCGAGGCCCCGGCGATCTCCGCCGCCCGCAGCACGCCGAAGGGGGTCTCGATGAGTACCATGATGGGCAGGCGTGCGCCGCCGGCCGCGTCCAGGGCCTCAAGGGCATCCAATACATCCTGGCGGCTCTCGATCTTGGGGAACAGCACAGCGTCGATGTCCGCCTTGGCCACGGCGGCCAGGTCGTCCCGGCCCCAGGGGGTAGCCAGGCCGTTGACCCGCGCCACCCGCTCCCGGCAGCCGTAGTCCCCCCGGTCCAGGGCCGCCAGGAGATTGGAACGAGCCTCCGCCTTGCGCTCCGGCAGCACCGCGTCCTCCAGGTCGAAGATCACGCTGTCCACCTGCAAGCCCCGGGCTTTCTCCAGGTAGCGGGGCACCGAGGCGGGCACGTAGAGCATGGAGCGGCGGGGACGGTAGTGGGGGCCCATGGCCGGCTCCTAGGTCGTGGACCGGGCCAGGGCCAGGCCGGGCGCCAGTTGTTTGCGGATGATCTTGCCGTTCTTGGTGCGGGGGAAATCCGCCACCAGGTAGACGATCTTGGGGGCCTTGTAGGCCGCCAGGTGCTGGCGGGCGAACGCCACGAAATCATCCGGGCTTGCCGCCTGGCCGGGATGCAGCACTAGGTAGGCCACCACCAGCACCTTGTCCGGGCCGATCTCCTCCCCCGTGGCGGCGCAGTCCGCCACCGCCGGGTGGGTCTTCATCACCCGCTCGATCTCGTGGGGCGACACCCGGTAGCCGAAGGAATTGATGATGTCGTCCTTGCGGCCCAGGAACCAGATGTAGCCGTCACCGTCGAAGCGCGCGTAGTCGCCGGTGAGGAACCAGCCAGCCTTCATCGCCTTGGCCGTCTCCTCCGGCAGGTTCCAGTAGCGGATGAACAGGCCCGGGTCGTCGGCGGGGATGCAGATCATGCCTTCCTCGCCGGGGGCCACCTCCTCCAGGGTTTCCGGGTCCAGCAGCTTCACGCCGTGGCCCGGCTGGGGGAAGCCGGCGGAGCCGGGGCGGATG
>CAZREY010000367.1:0-2582 GCA_964599015.1 uncultured Thiobacillus sp. | reverse complement strand
CGGCAACCTCACCCTCATGGCGGTGGCGCGGCCCGCGGCGCAGGGGCAGTTCGTGTTCGTCGCGATCGGCTTCGCCTGCCTGGCCTATTCCTTCCTCACCAACGACTTCTCGGTGGAGAACGTGGCGCGCAACTCCTTCTCGCAGTTGCCGGAGATCTACCGCTTCACCGCCACCTGGGGCTCCCACGAGGGCTCCATGCTGATGTGGGTGTTGATCCTGGCCTTCTGGACCACCGCCGTGTCCGTGTTCTCCCGTCACCTGCCGGACGACATGGTGGCCCGGGTAATCGGCATCATGGGCCTGGTGTCCGTCGGTTTCCTGGCCTTCCTGCTCACCACCTCCAACCCCTTCGAGCGCCTGGTGCCGGCCCCCATGGACGGCCGCGACATGAACCCCCTGCTGCAGGACTGGGGCATGATCATCCACCCGCCCATGCTGTACATGGGCTACGTCGGCTTCGCCGTGGCCTTCGCCTTCGCCATCGCCGCCCTGCTGTCCGGCAAGCTGGACGCCGCCTGGGCCCGCTGGTCCCGGCCCTGGACCACGGTGGCCTGGGCCTTCCTCACCCTGGGCATCGTGCTGGGGGCCTGGTGGGCCTACCGGGAACTGGGCTGGGGCGGCTGGTGGTTCTGGGACCCCACCGAGAACGCCTCCTTCATGCCCTGGCTGGCGGGCACTGCCCTGATCCACTCCCTGGCGGTGACCGAGAAGCGGGGCGCCTTCAAGGCATGGACCGTGCTGCTGGCCCTGACCGCCTTCTCCCTGTCCCTGCTGGGGACCTTCCTGGTGCGTTCCGGCGTGCTGTCCTCGGTGCATGCCTTCGCCACTGACCCTGCCCGGGGCAGTTTCATCCTGGGCTTCCTGGCGGTGGTCATCGGCGGCTCCCTGATCCTCTACGCCTGGCGCGCCCCCAAGATGATCACCGGCGGCGCCTTCACCTGGTTCTCCCGGGAGGCCCTGCTGCTGGCCAACAACGTGATCCTGCTGGCGGCCCTGGGCTCCGTGCTGCTGGGTACCCTGTACCCCCTGTTCATGGACGCCATGGGCATGGGCAAGATCTCCGTGGGGCCGCCCTACTTCAACGCCGTTTTCGTGCCGGTGATGGCGCCGGTGCTGTTCCTGGTGGGCGTGGGCCCCCTGGCCCGCTGGAAGGAGGCCAGCCTGCCGGACATGTTCAGCCGCCTGAAGTGGGCCCTGGCCGTGGCCGTGGCCACCGGCCTGCTCCTGCCCTTCACCCTGGATGGCTTCAACCCCTGGGCCACCCTGGGCTTCGCCCTGGCGGCCTGGATCCTGCTGACGGTGCTCATCGGCTTCCGCGAGCGGATGAAGAACGGTAGCCGCCTCACCAACCTGCCCCGGGCCTTCTGGGGCATGCAGCTGGCCCACCTGGGCCTGGCCTGGGGCATCGCCGGCATCACCGTGGTGGCCAACTACGAACAGGAGCGGGACGTGCGCATGAACGTGGGTGACCACACGGAACTGGCGGGCTACACCTTCACCTTCCAGGGTGCCACGGAGTACAACGGCCCCAACTACCGTGCCGCCAAGGGCACGGTGGAAGTGACCCGGGACGGCAGGAAGGTGGCCACCCTGCACCCCGAGAAGCGGATCTACAACGCCTCCGGCATGCCCATGACCGAAGCGGCCATCGATCCCAGCTTCTTCCGCGATGTCTACGTGGCCCTGGGGGAGCCCCTGGACGACCAGGCCCAGGCCTGGGCCGTGCGGGTGTTCCACAAGCCCTTCATCAACTGGCTGTGGATCGGCGCCCTGTTCCTGGTGGTGGGTGGTTTCCTCGCCGCCTCCGACCGGCGCTACCGCATCGCCCTGAGGAAGTCGGCCATCCCCGCCGGCTCCGTGACCCAGGGGGCCTGAACATGAAACGCTGGCTGCCCCTGATCGTCTTCTTCGTGCTGGTGGGCTTCTTCGCCAAGGGCCTGTTCCTCAATCCCCGTGAGGTGCCCTCGCCCTTCATCGGCAAGCCCGCCCCGGCCTTCACTCTGCCCCTAGTGGGCAACGAGGCCCAGACCTTCAGCCCCGCGGACATGAAGGGCAAGGTGTGGGTCCTGAACGTGTGGGCGCCCTGGTGCGTTTCCTGCCGCCAGGAACATCCCGTGCTCATGGCCCTGGCCCAGAGCGGAGCGGTGCCCATCGTCGGTCTCAACTGGAAGGACAAGGACCGGGAAGCGGCCCAGCTCCTGGCCCAGCAGGGCAGCCCCTACGCGGCCGTGCCGGATGACCTGTCCGGCAAGGTGGGCATCGACTACGGCGTCACCGGCACGCCGGAAACCTATGTCATCGACCGGGAGGGCATCGTGCGCATGAAGCACGTGGGTCCCATCGACCCGGACGTGTGGAAGAAGAAATTCGAACCGAAACTGAAGGAGCTGGGGGCATGAAGCACGTGATTTTCGCCATCCTGCTGGCGTTCTGGGCCCCGACCTTCGCCGGCGAGGCCGCCCCCAACGCCGAGGACCCGGTCATCGAGCAGCGCATGATCAAGCTGTCGGAGGACCTGCGCTGCCTGGTGTGCCAGAACGAATCCCTGGCGGGTTCCCACGCGGAACTGGCGGAGGACCTG
>CAZREY010000366.1:0-2590 GCA_964599015.1 uncultured Thiobacillus sp. | reverse complement strand
TGGCGAGACCCATCGAGTGGCCCTGTCCGGATTGGCGCGGGAGGCCGAGGCGGATCAGGGCGCGGCCTGGCTGCTGGACGTGCAGGGCCCATCCGGACAGGATGACGCCCTGCGCGCCCTGTTCGACCGTGGCGAGCAATACGCCGCCCTGGACGACGAAATTGAACGGGTGCGTCTGTCCCTGGACGACCAGCATGCCGCCGATTTGAAAAAAAACCTGCGCGCCCTGCGCCGCCAGTTCGAGCAACTCGGCGCCATCGATTTCTTCCCCGGCCCCGCCCGGCAGCGGGCGGCGGAACGCCTGGCGGACCTGGAGCGGGCGGCCCGGGCCCGGCTGTTCCCGGAAGAGCCCACCTCCCAGTCCGTGCGGATCGAGCGCCTGGACACCGCCGATTACCAGCACCGCACCTGGGCCACCCGCAAAAACCTGTGGGTGGACCGCCTGGCCAGCGCCTGGCTGATCCGCCGCTTCATCGATCCCCATGCCCGCTTCAAATGGCTGGCGCGCATCGAGGACTGCCCGGCCAAGGCCCTGGGCTTCGACTTCGACGGCGCGGCCTTCTCCCATGCGGGGGAGCGGGTCACCTTCGAAACCCTGCTGGCCAGCTTCGGCCTGGAGGACGACGGGGCCCTCCGGCGCCTGGGCGCCATGGTGCACACCCTGGACGTGGGGGGCGGCCAGGCGCCGGAGGCACCGGGGTTCGAACTCATGCTGCGGGGCCTGAAGGCCCGCGTGGCGGACGACGACCGGTTGCTGGCCGAAGGCGGGCGGCTGCTGGATGACTTGTATGCGGCCCTGGCCGCGAATGGAGAACAGACTTGAGCACGGACACGCCGCAACGCCCCGCCCACCCCTCCTTCTGGGAGGCCTTCGCCTACTGGCTGAAACTGGGCTTCATCAGCTTCGGCGGGCCCGCCGGGCAGATCGCCATCATGCACCAGGAGCTGGTGGAGAAGCGGCGCTGGATATCCGAACACCGTTTCCTGCATGCGTTGAACTTCTGCATGCTCCTGCCCGGCCCCGAGGCCCAGCAACTCGCCATCTACATCGGCTGGCTGCTGCACCGGACCTGGGGCGGCGTCGTCGCCGGCACCCTGTTCGTGCTGCCCTCCCTGTTCATCCTGGCGGGCCTCACCTACGTGTACATGGCCTTCGGCGACGTCACCTTCGTCCAGGGCGTGTTCAACGGCATCAAGCCGGCGGTGGTGGCCATCGTGGTGTTCGCCGCCTGGCGCATCGGCGCGCGGGCGCTGAAGAACAACGTGCTGTGGGCCATGGCGGCCCTGTCCTTCATCGCCATCTTCGCCCTGAACATTCCCTTCCCCTACATCGTCATCGGCGCGGGCATCCTGGGCTTCATCGGCGGCAAGGTGATGCCGGACAAGTTCAAGGTGGGCGGCGGCCACGGCGCTTCCGACAAGGACTACGGCCCGGCCCTCATCGATGACGATACTCCCCCCATTCCCCACACCCGCTTCCGCTGGTCATATCTGATCATCCTGCTCGCCGTTTCCCTCGCCCTCTGGGGCGCGGCCATGGCGCTGCTGCCCGCCGGAACCTTGAGCGACATGGGTGAATTTTTCACCAAGGCCGCCCTGGTCACCTTCGGCGGCGCCTACGCGGTGCTGCCCTACGTCTACCAGGGCGGGGTGGAGACCTACGGCTGGCTCACCGGCACCCAGATGATCGACGGCCTGGCCCTGGGCGAGACCACGCCGGGGCCGCTCATCATGGTGGTGGCCTTCGTCGGCTTCGTCGGCGCCTGGACCAAGGAGATCTTCGGCCCGGACGCCCTGCTGCTGGCCGGCTTCGCCGGCGCCAGCGTGGCCACCTTCTTCACCTTCCTGCCCAGCTTCGTCTTCATCCTGGCCGGCGCGCCCCTGGTGGAATCCACCCACGGCGACCTCAAGTTCACCGCGCCCCTCACCGGCATCACCGCCGCCGTGGTGGGGGTGATCCTCAACCTGGCCGTCTTCTTCGGCTGGCACGTGATCTGGCCCCGCGCCACCGAAGCCGCCCCCTTCTCCGGCGGTTTCGAGTGGTTCTACGCCCTCATCTCCGTGGCCGCCTTCATCGCCCTGTGGAAATACAAGCAGGACATCATGAAGGTCATCGGCGCCTGCGCCGTCATCGGCCTCGTCTACACCCTCATCGGAGCCTGAACATGGAACGCACCATCAAGCCCGAAGCCCTGAAATCCGAATTGGCCGGCAAGTTCATCCTGGACGTGCGCCGCGCCGACGACCTGGCCGCCTCCGGCGAGCAACTGGCGGGCGCGAACTGGAAGGACCCCACCCAGATCGGCGAGTGGGCCGACAGCCTGCCCAAGGACCGGGACATCGTCCTCTACTGTGTGCGCGGCGGCGGCGTGTCCAACAGCGTGGTGGACGCCCTCCAGGCCAAGGGACTGAAGGCCCGCTTCATCGAGGGCGGCCTCGAAGGCTGGAAGGCCGCCGGCGGTGAGGTTGTCGCCAAATGAAATGGGTCACCCGCGAGCGGCCCAAGATCGACCGCATCGCCTGCCCCTGGCTCATCGCCCGCTTCATCGACCCCGAGCCGGAGTTCCTCTACGTGCCGGGGGGCGAGGTG
>CAZREY010000365.1:0-2615 GCA_964599015.1 uncultured Thiobacillus sp. | reverse complement strand
CCCGGCCCTGCTCCCCGGCCCGGGCCGCCTCGATGGCGGCGTTGAGGGCCAGCAGGTTGATCTGCTCGGCGATGTTCTTCACGTGCTGGGTGGCGCCGATGATGCTCTGGGTGCTTTCCAGGAACTGGCCCACGGAGCCGGACATGGCCAGCACGGCCTGCTGGGCGCCGGTCATGGCGGAACCCAGCTGGCCCATCATGCTCAGGCCCTTGTCCGAATACTCGGCGCTTTCCGCGGAGATGTCCTTCACCCGTTCGGCGCCGTCCGCCACCGAGGCGATGCTGCTGGTCATCTCCTCCACGGCGGTGGCGGTGGAGGTGAGGGCGTTGGTCTGGTCCGACGTGGTGGCGCGCAGGCTGGAAGAGGCCTGGGCCAGGCCGGCGGACAGCTCGTGGAGCTGGTCGGCATTGGTCTTGATGTTGTTGACCATGCTCCGCAGTCCTTCCACGAACTGGTTGAAGGCGCTGGAGACCCGGCACAGTTCGTTGTTGCCCTGCACGGGCAGGCGCACGGTCAGGTCGCCCTCGCCCTGGGCCAGGGCCTCGATGGAGGTGCCCAGGGTGTTGATCTGGCCCAGGATGTTGGCAATGATGGCGAAGGCCATGCCCAGGCCCGCCAGCACCGCCAGCACGTTCAGGATCAGGCTGATGCGCTGGGTGCGGGCCATGCTGGCCTGCAGTTCCGCTTCCTTGGCGTCGATGTATTCCTTCTGGCTCTTGATCCGCTCCAGCAGCATCTTGCGGATTTCCCGCCAGACCGGGGTTTCATCCTGATTGAGCTGGGCCTTGGCCTCTTCGATCAATCCCTGGCCGACCTTGCCCTTGATGTCGTTCTGGAAGCCTTTCTGCTTTTCCCGCAGCTGGCTGATCTGGCCCATGGCCTCTGCCTTGGCGGAGTCGCCGCTGACCAGTTCCGAGGTCTGGACCATGAGGCTGTCCATCTCCTTGCTGGCCTTCTCGAAATTTTCATAGGCCTTGGGGTTGGCCGGGTCCAGGATGATGTTGCGCAGGGCCTGGCCCATCTGCAGGCCGTTGGCATAGAGCTCGGTGTAGTTGAGCAGGAGCTTCTGGTCCTGGGCGATGAAGTTGGTGAATTCCGCCTTGGCCTTGTTCACGGCCTGGTTGGATACCACGGCCGACACCAGGAACAGCGAGAACACGGCACCCAACAGCAGAAAGAGCTGGGAGCGGATTTTCAGATTGCGAAGATAGGCCATTCATTCCTCCGGTTTGGCTTCCAGGGTGTCACCCCCTGGCCCATATCGGCAACTTCATAAAAATCTTCAATGGATTCGCGCGCCTCTCCCTCCGGCCGCTTCATGAGCCGAAGCCGCCGCCGCCTGGGGTTTCCAGGTGGAGCACATCGCCCGGCGCCAGTCTGAATTCGCAAATGCCCGGCAGGGGTTCCAGGCCGCCGTCCCCATGTTCGATCCACTGGCGTCCCGCTTGGCCGGGTCCGCCGCCGGCCAGGCCGAAGGAGGGTATTTCCCGGCGCAGGGCCAGCAGGTTGGCCTGCATGGGGGCGAGGAAGCGCAGGCGCCGCACCACCCCGTCGCCGCCGGCATGGCGCCCCGCGCCGCCGGAACCCCGCCGGATGGCGAAGCGTTCCACCCGCACGGGGAAGTTCAGCTCCAGCACCTCCGGGTCCGTGAGGCGGGAATTGGTCATGTGGCAATGGACGGCGGAGGCCCCGGCAAAGCCCGGCCCGGCGCCGGTGCCGCCGCACACGGTCTCGTAATATTGGTGCCGGCTGTCGCCGAAGCTGAAGTTGTTCATGGTGCCCTGGCTGGCGGCCAGGGCGCCCAGGGCGCCATACAGGGCGTCGACGATGTTCTGGGAGGTCTCCACGTTGCCGGCCACCACGGCGGCGGGAAAGGCGGGGTTCAGCAGGGAACCTGCCGGCAGGCGGATGTCCAGGGGGCGCAGCACCCCCGCATTCAGGGGGATGTCCTCCACCGATGCCACGTCGCTTCGCGACGCTTGAAGTTCCCCTCGCCCTTGGGGAGAGGGGATAGGGGTGAGGGAGGCGCTCATGTGATGAGCGCTCAGCAAGGTGCGGAACACATACAGCACGGCGGAGTGGGCGATGCTGGCGGGGGCGTTCAGGTTGCCCGGCTGCTGGGGGCTGGTGCCGGCGAAATCGATGGCGGCGCGGCCCCGTTCGGCATCCACCGTCACCTTGACCTGGATCTGGCTGCCGTCATCCAGGGGCAGGGTGAAGGAGCCACCTTGTAAACGCCGCAGCAGGCGTTTCACCGCCGCCTCGGCGTTGTCCTGCACGAAGCCCATGTATGCCGGCACGGCCGCCTCGCCAGTCTCGTCTTCCAATTGCCGGAGCCGCTGCATGCCCAGGGCGCAGGCGGCCACCTGGGCCTGGAGGTCGGCCAGGTTCTGGTCCGGATTGCGGGCGGGGTGTGTATTGCCGGCCAGCCAGGCACGCACGTCCGCCTCCAGGAACCGGCCTTGCCGCAGGGTGAGCATGCCGTCCGACAGGCAGCCTTCCTCGCCGATGTGCCGGCTGGTGGCGGGCATGGAGCCGGGGGCTATGCCGCCCACGTCGGCGTGGTGGGCCCGTGCCGCAGTGAAGTACCGCAGGCCATCATCGCCCATCACGGG
>CAZREY010000364.1:0-2625 GCA_964599015.1 uncultured Thiobacillus sp. | reverse complement strand
GCCGCCTGGTGAACCTGGGCTGCGCCACGGGCCACCCCAGCTACGTGATGTCCAGTTCCTTCGCCAACCAGACCATCGCCCAGATCGAGCTGTTCACCCGGACCGACAAGTACCCGGTGGGCGTGTACACCCTGCCCAAGCACCTGGACGAGAAGGTGGCCCGGCTCCAGCTGAAGAAGCTCAACGCCCAGCTGACCGTGCTGACCAAGGCGCAGGCCGACTACATCGGCGTGCCGGTGGAAGGGCCCTACAAGGCGGAGCACTACCGGTATTGATTGCGCTTCCCCGTCCCCGCGGGGGAGGGGGAGCCCCGCCGGACGAGGCCACCCCTACGGGGCGTGGCCTTTTTCTTTTGCGCTTTCCACCGAGGACGCCCGGCACTCCGCCACGATCTCCAGCAGTCCTTCCCGGTCGAAACCGCTGCCCCGGCAGTTCTTCAGGGCCGTGTGGAGGGCCAGGGCATGGGGGTCGCGAAGCGCCTCGTCGCCGCCGCCGGCCCGATCCAGGTCCGGACGGACGATGCCCGCCAGGGCGCCGTCGATGTCCGCCGCCGCCAGCCCCGTGTGGCGGGCCAGCCCTTCCGCGGCTTCCCGGGGCCGGCTGAACCAGTCCTCGTAGTGCGCGATGTGGCAGTCCGCCCGGGTGTGCCACAGGGCGTCGCAGGTGCGGCGCAGCCAGACCGCCTCGGCCACGTCCTCTGGGGTGCCGTAGGCCTGCATGAAGGAGCGGATGATCTTGCCCGGCTCCCGCAGGGCCAGGATGTATTTCGGCGATATGCCTTCCTCCGCGAACAGCGCCTGCCACAGGGGCAGGAAGGCGGCGGTGCGGGGGTCCTTGAAACCCCAGATGCCCTGGCCGGCCAGGCGCTGTGGCAGCAGGCCGGCCAGGACCCGGCGGGTCGCCACCGTGACGGGCCGCTCCAGCCAGTCGGTGGGCAGGGGATGGTAGGGCCAGGCCCCCAGGGCCCGCAGCAGGTCGGCCTGGGCCCGGACGATGGGGGCGTCTTCGAGGAAGCCTTCAGGGTTGTCACGCCGGGCCTGGATCAGATCTTCCGACACCCGCATGCCCAGGGCGGCCAGCACCTGCATCAGCAGGGAGGTGCCGCTGCGGCCGGAGCCCAGTACCACGACGACGGGGCGGGAAGGGGGCATGTCGGGGAAAGGCGGCGGGTTCATGGGCAGGGGATTGTAGGCCCGGCGGGGCGGGAAAATCCCCCGGGCCGTCAAGGTTTCCCCGGGGCCCTTCTTGTGCTCAAATCCCTTACTTTTCTCCGCACCGGATTGGAGCATGGCGGTCCCGGCGGAGGGCCCGCCACCCAATTGAAATGAAGATCACCGTCAGCGAACTGATCGTCCGTTACCTGGAACGCCTGGGCGTCGAAGTACTCTTCGGCATGCCCGGCGCCCACGTGCTGCCGATCTACGACCGCCTGCACGGATCCCGCGTGAAATCCGTGCTGGTGAAGCATGAGCAGGGCGCGGCCTTCATGGCGGGGGGGTACTGCCGGGTTTCCCATGGCGTCTCCGCCTGCATCGCCACGGCCGGGCCCGGGGCCACCAACCTGGTGACGGGCATCGCCAACGCCCACGCGGAGCGGCTGCCGGTGCTGGTGATCACCGGCGAAACCTCCACCTACATCTTCGGCAAGGGCGGCCTGCAGGAAAGCTCGGGGGAGGGCGGGGCCATCGACCAGGGCGCCCTGTTCGCCGGCATCACCCGCTACCGCAAACTCATCGAGCGCACCGACTACCTGGGCCAGGTGCTCAACCAGGCCACCCGGGCCCTGCTGGGGCCCGATCCGGGGCCGGTGCTGCTGTCCATTCCCTTCAACGTGCAGAAGGAACTGGTGGACGATGCCGTGCTGGAGCAGGTGCACATTCCCCATGCCCCCGCCGTTTCCGCCCCCCTCCAGGCGGGGCCGGTGCCGGACCTGGCCCGGTTGCTCCGGGAGGCCCGCTACCCGGTCATCGTCGCCGGCTACGGCTGCATCCGCGCCGGGGCCCGGGGCGAGGTGACCCGACTGGCCGAAGCCCTCAACATCCCCGTGGCCACCAGCCTGAAGGGCAAGGGGGTGGTGACGGAGGGCTGCCTGGGGGTCACCTCCAACGGCGGGGCCTACCGCTACATCGTGGACCAGGCGGACCTGGTGCTCTTCCTGGGAGCGGGTTTCAACGAGCGCACCAGCTACCTGTGGGATGCCAGGCTCCTGCATGGCAAGCGCCTTGCCCAGGTGGACAGGGACGCCGCCCAGCTGGGCAGAGTCTTCCGCCCCGACGTGGCCGTCCATGGCGATATCCGGGAAGTGGTGGGGGAGTTGCTGGACCGGCTGGCCGATTGCGCGCCCAAGGACCTGGACCGGCTGGCCGGCCATCGCCAGGCCGAGGCGGCGCCGGACGACGCCTCGGCCGCCCAGCGGGACAAGTTCCGCCTCATGGAGGCCTTCTTCACCGGCCTGGCCAAACGCTTCCCCCGGGACGCCCTGATCTTCGACGACAACATCGTCTTCGCCCAGAGCTTCCTGGACGTGTCCCACGCCAACCACTACTTCCCCAACTCCGGCATCTCCTCCCTGGGCCATGCCATCCCGGCGGCCATCGGCGCCAAGTGCTTCTTCCGGGACGCCCC
>CAZREY010000363.1:0-2642 GCA_964599015.1 uncultured Thiobacillus sp. | reverse complement strand
CATCTACGTGGAAAGCATCCCCTTCCAGGAGACCCGGGACTACGTGAAACGGGTGATGACCAATGCCATGTTCTACCGCAGCCGTTTCGGGGGCGAGGTCCGTCCCCTGAAGGACCGTCTGGGCACCATTCCCGCCCGGCAGCAGAACCAGTCCGTCGCCAGCAACCCGACCGATCCGGACCCCGGCCAGCCCGGATCTTGAAACAGCCCCCTGAGACATTCGGATACGCCTTCAATAAAATCACCCAAGTTATTCACCGCGCATCGGGTATGACTCACAAGACCGGCAGCACCATTTGCGTCCTGGGCGGCGGCGGTTTCGTCGGCCATCATCTTGTGGCCTTGCTGGCCAAGCGGGGGTACCGCGTCATCGTCCCGACACGGCGGCGGGACTCCGTCAAGGACCTGGCCGTCATGCCCTCCGTGGAAGTGGCGGAAGTCAATGTCCACGACCCGGTCAGGCTCAAGGAACTGCTGCACGGCACCGACGCGGTGATCAACCTGGTGGGGCTGCTGCACGAGACAGCCGCTGGCCAGATGGACACCCGGCGCGTGGAACGCGGCACGTTCCACTATGCCCACGTGGAATTGCCGCGCAAGATCATCCAGGCCTGCTTCGCCGCCGACGTCCCCCGCCTGATCCACATGAGCGCCCTGGGCGCGGACCCCGTATCCCGCAGCGCCTACCAGCGCAGCAAGGCGGCGGGCGAGGAAGTCATGCGGGAAGCTCATAAGCGCCTGGGCATCACCATCTTCCGGCCGTCCGTCATCTTCGGCCCGGGCGACAGCTTTCTCTCCCTGTTCGCGAAGCTGTTGCGCATCAGCCCCTTCATTCCCCTGGCGGGGGCCCATGCCCGCTTCCAGCCCGTGTTTGTCGGCGACGTGGCGCGGGCCTTCGCCGATGCCCTGGAACAGCCCCAGACCATCGGCCAGACCTACAACCTCTGCGGGCCCAGGGTCTACAGCCTGGCGGAACTCATCCAGCTCACGGCCCGGGAACTGGGCCTGCGGCGCTGGATCATCCCCCTGGGCACCAGAGCCTCCTACTGGTTCGCGCGCCTGATGGAATTCAAGCCCGGCTCCAAGATCATGACCCGGGACAACCATTACGCCATGCTCACGGACAATGTCTGCCCCACGGAATACCGGCCCTGCTGCACCTGTGGCACCTCGCTGGAAAGCGTCATCGGCTATCTTCGCCAGCAAGATCCCAGGCGGGCGTACCCACACCACCGCGCCAGGGCGGGGCGCTGATTTGCCCATTGCCTTCCCCCCCCGCGTTCGCGTATACGCCGTGGGGGGGGCGGTGCGCGACCGCCTGCTGGGGCTGCCGGTGCAGGACCGGGACTACGTGGTGGTGGGGGCCACGCCGGAGGACATGACCGCCCGGGGATTCCGGCCCGTGGGCAAGGACTTCCCGGTGTTCCTGCACCCCGACACCCAGGAGGAATTCGCCCTGGCGCGCACCGAGCGCAAGACGGCCCGGGGCTACAAGGGGTTCACCGTATACGCCTCCCCGGATGTGACCCTGGAAGAGGACCTGCGCCGGCGGGACCTGACCATCAATGCCATGGCCGAGGACGCGGAGGGCCGCATCGTCGATCCCTACGGGGGCCGGGCGGATCTGGAGGGCCGGGTCCTGCGCCATGTGAGCGAAGCCTTCGCGGAAGACCCGGTACGCATCCTGCGGGTGGCCCGCTTCGCCGCCCGTTTCCCAACATTCCGCATTGCCCCGGAAACCATGGAATTGATGCGACGCATGGCACGGGAAGGGGAAGTGGATGCCCTGGTGCCCGAACGCATCTGGCAGGAACTGGCGCGGGGGCTCATGGAACAGCGGCCATCCCGGCTCATCACCGTGCTGCGCGAAAGCGGCGCCCTGGCCCGCATCCTGCCGGAAGTGGATACCCTGTTCGGCGTCCCCCAGGACCCCGCCAAGCATCCGGAGGTCGACACGGGCGAGCATGTCCTGCGCGTGCTGGACCGGTCAGCCGCGCAGGGCCTCGAACTGGCCGTGCGCTGGGCCTGCCTGCTGCACGACCTGGGCAAGGGCCTGACGCCACCCGACACCTGGCCGGACCACCGGGGCCATGAGGACCGGGGCGCGGCATTGGTGGAAGGCATCGGCCAGCGGTTGCGGGTGCCCCGGGATTGCACGGACCTGGCCCGTATCGTGACCCGGTGGCATGGTATGGCCCATCAGGCCGGGCATCTGGGACCGGAGGGGCTGCTGGATATGCTGGACAGGTGTGATGCCCTGCGACGGCCGGACCGGTTCGAGCTTTTCCTCCAGGCCTGCGCCGCCGACTTTCATGGCCGCCCCGGCTTTGAGGCGCGCGCCTTTTCTCAGGCCGACCGCCTGCGCCACGCCCTGGCCATCGTCCAGTCGGTGGATGCCGGCGCCGTGGCCCGCCAGGCCATCGACAAGGCGGGCGTTCCCGGAGCCGTACGAAGCGCGCGCCTGACTGCCCTCCGGCAGCAGATGCCGAGCCATGCCTGACGCCTCGCCCTCCGATCTGAGCCGCTTTCCGGCACTTGCGGCATTGCCCGACCCTCTGGCGAGGGATGTAGCCGGCCAGCTTCTCCCCCTATCCGTTGCGGGCGGCGCCACCCTGTTCGATGTGGGCACGGCCTGCCAGGGT
>CAZREY010000362.1:0-2671 GCA_964599015.1 uncultured Thiobacillus sp. | reverse complement strand
CTGGTAGTTGCGCACCCCGAACCAGGCCACGTGGCCGTCCCGCTGGAGGTCGTCGATGCTGAATTCGGAAGGCTCGGACTTCATCAGCCAATATCTCATTGCCATATTCCCCTGCAAAAAACGCCGGCGCATAATCCGACAAAATCGCTCAACAATTCAAGGAGCCGACCATGGGCGCGTCGAACATGACCGAGCTGAACCTGGGGGCCATCGTCAACGCCGTGCAGACCAATTGTCACATCTCCGATGCCCAGTTCGCCGGTGATCTGACCATGTGCACCTTCCTGCTGAAGATGCGGGAACTCTACCGCTGGGAAAACGACCTGCCCTTCACCCGGGAGATGCCCAAGGCCGCCATCGGCGACTGGATGAATGAACGGGAGAAGCTCTGGGAAGGCGTGGAAACGGCTTCCTATGTGCCCCTGCCCCTGCCGGAGGGGGAGGCGGACCCCTTCGAGGTGGAGGCCATCAACCGCACCCTGGCTCCGGCGGGGTACATCTACTCCGGCGGCTATGGCCGGGCCTGCAAGCCCCATTTCTTCCTCGCCAGCCTGGCACGTCGGGAGGAGCGCCACGGCTTCCGGGTCTACGTCTCCGATTGTGAATACGCCCGGGACCTGGACGCCCCGCCGGGCATGATGCTGAACGACAGCATCTTCGTGCGCACCGAGGCCCTGCGCCGCTGGCTGTGGGAGCGTTATGAGGAGTGGACCTGGAACAAGCGCAACGCGGCCCTGGGCCGGGCCCTGGCTTGCTACGACTTTGCCGGCGATACCGACGGGGCCCTGGACGCCATGACCCGGATGGAGACGGAATCCGTCATCCTGCATGAGATCGGCGAGGCCCGGGCGGGGACGGAACTGGGGGAGCCCTGGTCGGCCATGCTGGCGGACCTGATGCGCTCCCGGGCGGAGATCATGGCACGGGCGGTGCGGGACATCTACGCGGACAGCCTGTCCACCCTGCCGGGCCTGCTGGAGCGGGGGGAACCGGCGGCCATCCATTTCTATTTCGCCAACTTCATCGGCATGCGGCGCAAGCTGTTCCCGGAACTGGCCGGAGCCTACGAGTACTGGGTACAGGAGGGGGATCTGGCGCCCCTGCGCCAGATCGTGGCATCAGGGCGGCAATTGTGGCTGGACAAGGCCCAGGCCATGCTGGCCCTCCACCGGCAGCGGGGCGATGCCGCCGGCAAGGCCATCGAGGCCCTGCTGGACACCGCCCACTGAGTTATCAGGAGGACTTGATCAGGGTGCCCACGCCCTGGTCGGTCATGATCTCCAGCAGCAGGGCATGCTCCACCCGGCCGTCGATGATGTGCACGTTGGGCACGCCGCTCTTGGCCGCGTCCAGGGCGGAGCCGATCTTGGGCAGCATGCCGCCGGACAGGGTGCCGTCCGCCACCAGCTCGTCGATCTTCCTGGGGGTCAGGCCGGTGAGCAGGTTGCCATTCTTGTCCAGCACGCCTGGGGTGTTGGTGAGCAGCACCAGCTTCTCCGCCTTCAGCACCTCCGCCAGCTTGCCCGCCACCACGTCGGCGTTGATGTTGTAGGTCTCGCCTTCCTCGCCCACGCCGATGGGGGCGATGACGGGGATGAAGTCGCCGGAGTCCAGGAAGGCGATGAGGGAGGGGTCGATCTTGGTGATCTCCCCCACCTGGCCGATGTCGATCACATCACCGGGCTTTTCCTTGGATTCCATCATCAGCTTCCTGGCGCGGATGAAGCGGCCGTCCACGCCGGTCAGGCCCACGGCCTTGCCCCCCGCCAGGTTGATCAGGTTGACGATGTCCTTGTTCACCTGGCCCCCCAGCACCATCTCCACCACATCCATGGTCTCGGCGTCGGTCACGCGCATGCCCTGGACGAACTCCCCTTTCTTGCCCACCCGTTTGAGCAGGTCCTCGATCTGGGGGCCGCCGCCGTGGACCACCACCGGGTTCAGGCCCACCAGCTTCAGCAGGACCACATCCCGGGCGAAGGCCGCCTGAAGCCTGGGGTCCGTCATGGCATTGCCGCCGTACTTGACGACCACCGTCTTGTCCCAGAAACGCTGGATGTAAGGCAGGGCCTCGGCGATGACATGGGCCTTGGTGACGGGGGAGAGATCGGCGATGGACATGGCGGGCTTTCATTCGGGCAAACGGGCGGATTCTACCGTTGTGCCGGCCGGAAAAAGAAAGGGCGGCACCCGCCGCCCTTATGGCAAACCAGCCTTGTCTAATTGATGGTGAGTTTCCGCGAAGCGGCCGTCGCCTTCTTGGGCAGCACCAGTTCCAGCACCCCATCCTTGAAGGTGGCGCTGGCATTGGCCTCATCCACTTCCTGGCCCAGGCCGAAGCTGCGGGAAACCTTGCCGTAGTAGCGCTCGCTGCGCAGGACCTTTTCGCCTTCCTTCTCTTCGCTGTCCTTCTTCACCTCGGCGGAAATAGAAACCGTGTTGCCGTCGATGGTGACGTGGATGTCCTCTTTTTTCACGCCGGGCATTTCGGCATGGACGGTATAGGCCTTGTCGCCTTCCTTCATGTCCATGCGGATGGACTGCATCTCGGTCATCTCCTTCGGCCAGCGCATGGGCCTTACCCAATAGCCCTTCATCAGGTCGTCAAAAAGGTCGTCCATCGCAAAGGGATCGCGTCTGACGATATTGCTCATCTCAACCTCCTTTCCTT
>CAZREY010000361.1:0-2691 GCA_964599015.1 uncultured Thiobacillus sp. | reverse complement strand
CGTGGGCCGGCCCATGGCCCTGGAACTGCTGTTGGCGGGTTGCACGGTGACCGTGTGCCACTCCGCCACCCGGGACCTGGCTGGCCATGTGGGCCAGGCGGACATCGTCGTGGCCGCCGTGGGCAAGCCCGAGATGGTGAAAGGCGCCTGGATCAGGGAAGGCGCCATGGTGGTGGACATCGGCATCAACCGCCTGGACGACGGACGCCTGGCAGGCGATGTGGAATTCGCCGTGGCCAGGGAGCGGGCCGCATGGATCACCCCCGTGCCGGGCGGCGTGGGCCCCATGACCGTGGCCACCCTCTTGCAGAACACCCTGGAAGCGGCGGCGCGCCACCCATGACGTGGGCGGGGGCGGCAGAAGACCGTTATCCGCCATTGCCAGCCAAGTTCCGGCGTTACTCCCCGATCAGTGCGCGGATGTGCGCCAGGCCGGTACCGGCCAGATCCGGCAACACGGCCACTGCCCCGGCGAAATCGTGGTCCCGGGTGTAGTCGTTCACGGTCACCACGGTGCGCAGGCCCGCCCCCAGGGAAGCGCGGATACCGTTCTCCGAATCCTCGAAGGCCAGGCAGTCCTCCGGCTTCAGGTTTAGCTGCGCCATCGCCCAGACGTAGATGTCCGGTGCCGGTTTCTTCGCGGGGACAATGTCCCCTGCGGCAATCACCTCGAACCACTCCGGGCCGTCTTCCGCCAGGCTGTGGCGCAGCAACTCGGTGACGTTTTCCGGTGTCGTGGTGGTGGCCACGCCCAGGATCAGGCCCGCGGCCCGGGCCTCTTCCAGCAGGGGCTTCACGCCCGGGCGCAGGGGAATACGCCCCTCGGCCAGCATGCGGGTGTAGTGGCGCGTCTTGGCCTTGTGCAGTTCGGCCACCAGGGCGTCGAAATCGGCGGGCTTCACGTAGTCGGGGCGGAACCGCTCCACGTAGTACTTCATGCGCTCCTTGCCTCCGGTCACTGCCAGGAGCTGGCCATATAGGGCCACATCCCAGTCCCAGTCTAGGCCATATTCCCGGAAGGCGGCATTGAAGGCCGGACGGTGCCCGTCCCGTTCCGTATCCGCCAGGGTGCCGTCCACATCGAACAACAAGGCTTTCAACATAAACATCCTTTCTTTCAAAGGTTTGTGATTCCAGTGGGCGTGGGTAAACTTTCAGGGTCATCCCAACGGACGTCTTTCATGCACGCCACCGCCGTTCAAAATCCGGAGTTCGACCGCCTGTTTGAAGGCACTCTCTATTCCCTGCTTTCCTGGGCCCAGCTGAGCGCCTTCTGGGAGCGACTGGACCCTGCTGGCGGCTGGTATCTCTACGCCGTGGGCGAGGCCCGTCCCGAAACCCCCGCCGATGCGGAGCACGTCACCGCCTTCATCCAGCGCATCGACGAACTCCTGCGCAAGGAGCACCACGAGGATTACTGCGGCATCGTCTACGCCGACGACCTCAAGGACCCCCGCATGGTCAAGATATACGACCCCAACAACCTGGGCACCTCCTGCGGCTCCAGCAAGCACCGCATCCTGCCCGGCTGGATCATGTCCCGCATGCCGCCTTCGGACCTGGATGCCCCCCAGTTCGTGCCCCAGAACCGCAAGCGCTGGTGGCAGGGCTTCATGGATTTGATTGGGGCGAACTAATACAGCTTCAAGCCGGGACATAAAAAAAGCCAGCTTTCCAGCTGGCTTTCTTGTGCCCGTCCGGCTTACTCGGCCGCGGGGGCCTCGACGGGCTGGGCGGGCTTGGGCGGCGGCTCCAGTAGGGCCTTGATGGACAGGCGCATGCGGCCCTTCTCATCCGTCTCCAGCACCTTCACCTTGACGGCCTGGCCTTCCTTCAGGTGGTCGCCCACCGTGGCCACCCGCTCGTGGGCGATCTGGGAGATGTGCAGCAGGCCGTCCTTGCCGGGCAGGATGTTGACGATGGCGCCGAAGTCCAGAATCTTCAGCACGGTGCCGTCATAGACCTTGCCCACTTCCACCTCGGCGGTGATGTCCTCGATGCGCTTCTTGGCAAGTTCGCCCGCTTCCGTGCTGGTGCAGGCGATCTTGATGGTGCCGGTCTCGTCGATGTCGATCTGGGTGCCTGTTTCCTCCGTCAGGGCACGGATGGTGGCACCGCCCTTGCCGATCACGTCGCGGATCTTCTCCGGGTTGATCTTCATGGTGATGATGCGGGGCGCGTACTGGCTCATCTCGTGGGGAGCGGCCTCGGCGGCGTTCATGATGCCGAGGATGTGCATGCGGGCCTCCCGGGCCTGGGTCAGGGCCACCTGCATGATCTCCTTGGTGATGCCCTGGATCTTGATGTCCATCTGCAGGGCGGTGACACCGCCGGTCGTGCCCGCCACCTTGAAGTCCATGTCGCCCAGGTGGTCCTCGTCACCCAGGATGTCGGTCAGCACGGCGAAGCGGTTGCCTTCCTTGATGAGGCCCATGGCGATGCCCGCCACATGGGCCCTCATGGGCACGCCGGCGTCCATCAGGGCCAGGCTGCCGCCGCACACGGAAGCCATGGAGGAAGAACCATTGGACTCGGTGATCTCGGACACCACGCGCAGGGTGTAACCGAACTCCTCCTTGCTGGGCAGGCAGGCCAGCAGGGCACGCTTGGCCAGGCGGCCATGGCCGATTTCCCGGCGCTTGGGACTGCCCACGCGGCCGGTCTCACCGGTGGCGAAGGGGGGCCTGTTGT
>CAZREY010000360.1:0-2704 GCA_964599015.1 uncultured Thiobacillus sp. | reverse complement strand
CAGAGGCGGCCGGCGAACAGGGTGACGCGGGTATTCAGATAGGCTGACACGACATGACCCTGGAAAAAGACCGGTCCGATGACCTCATCAAAGGGCGGGGTCGAGCAGCAGATTCAGCGCGGCGTCGACCGCCTCCTGTTCATGGCGGGAGGCCATGTCGCGCAGGTTGCGCTGGCGCTCCTCGTACTTGCGGGACAACTCGGCCACTGCCTGCTCCGCCCGGCCGTTCGCTTCCTTGATGAAGGGCCCGCGCAACTCGGCCCGGCCCGCCTCGAAGCGGGCCTCTGCCTCCCGCGCCGCGGCCAGGGCCTCGTCCAGCAGGCGCTGGCGTTCCTGGCTGGCCGCCTCGATGATCTCCCGGGCGCGGGATTCCGCGTCCAGCAGGCGCTTGAGGGCGTCATCCATGACGGTTTACCCCATCAGCATGCCACCGCCGGCGAAGGCGGAAAGCAGGCCGGCGCCCCGCACCCAGCGGCCGCGGCTGTCCACCACGCGGGTGGCGCTGAAGTAGCCCATGCCATGCAGCAGGGCGGTGGAGAGGATGAAGCCGGGCATGTAGGTCCACAGGGCCACGGCCGGCATCTCGGCACCGTGGGCATGGCCGTGGAACAGGGCGAAGGCGCCGATGACGGCCAGGCTGGCGGCCAGGTGCAGGCGCACGGCGAAGGCGGTCAGCAGGCCCAGGCCCAGCACCGACAGGGCAATGGCTGTTTCAACATGCGGGAGGGCCACGCCGGCCTGGCCCAGATAACCACCCAGGGCCATGACGCTCACGAAAATCAGGGGCGGCGCCATGCGCTGCCAGGCCCCCTGCTGCTGGGCGGCCCAGAGGCCCACCATGACCATGGCCAGCAGGTGGTCCAGCCCCAGGAAGGGGTGGGCCGCACCGCTGGTGAAGCCGCCGCCGATGTGCAGGCCGGTATGGGCAAGTGCGGGCATGGCGGCCAGGGCCAGGCCCAGGAACAGGATGGGACGTTGCAGTTTCATGTGTATCTCCGTTGCTTGCTTGATCGATCGATGCCGCATCTCAATGGGGCAGGGGCTGGTTGGGCGCCACGCCGTACTTGCGCTGGCGTGCCCGTCCCCAGGGACAACCGCCCAGGGTGATGGCCATTTCCACTTTCTGCACGGCCGCCGCCCAGGCCACGCCCTTGCGGGCCCGGGTGCAGATGGGGCACCCGTCCTCGCAGTATTCCGGGTCGGACAGGTGCAGGATGGGCATTTTCCAGCCGCCCCAGGCATAGACCTTTTGTTCGCGTGTCATGGTGTGGCCCTCCACAGGCGTTCACTTCTCCTTACTTCACCTTCACCTGCACCAGTTCCTCCCCTTCCGGGTCCGTCACGTGCACCGCGCAGGCGATGCAGGGGTCGAAGGAGTGGATGGTGCGCAGGATCTCGATGGGCTGCTTGGGATCGTGCATGACGTGGTTGTCCTGCAGGGCCGCCTCATAGGGGCCGGACTGGCCCTGCGCGTCCCGGGGGCCGGCGTTCCAGGTGCTGGGCACCACGGCCTGGTAGTTGGCGATGCGGCCGTCCTCGATGACGATCCAGTGGGACAGGCCGCCCCGGGGCGCCTCGGTGAGGCCCACGCCGTGCATGGACTTGGCCCAGTCGGACGGGTCCCAGTGCTGCTCGTTGAAGGTGCGCACGTCGCCGGCCTTGATGTTGGCGATGAGCTGGTCGTACCAGCCCTGCATGGCGTCCGCCAGTATCTTGCTCTCCAGGGTGCGGGCGGCGGTGCGGCCCAGGGTGGAGAAAAGGGCCTGCACGGGTACGTCCAGGTGCTTGAGGGTGAAGTTGACCAGGTCCTGGGTCTGCTTGTGGCCCTTGGCGTACATGACCAGCACCCGGGCCAGGGGGCCTACTTCCACGGGCTTGCCCTTCCAGCGCGGCGACTTGAGCCAGGAATACTTCTGCTCCACATCCAGGTGTTCGTATGGTGGTTTGGGACCGGTGTAGTTGAACTCGGTCTCGCCCTTCCAGGGATGCAGGCCCTTGGCGTCGCCCTCGCCGTACTTGTACCAGGCATGGGTGACGAACTCCTGGATCTCGTCGTCCGCGTCCACGTCGATGTCGTGGACCTTGGAGATGTCCCGGTCCAGGATGACGCCCCGGGGGATGAGGAAGGAGTCCGGCGTCCACATGTCCTTCTCCGGCAGGTCGCCGAAGGACAGGAAGTTGCCCACGCCCTCGCCCCGGCCGCCCCAGTCCTTGTAGAAGCCGGCGATGGCCAGGGTGTCGGGCACGTAGACGTTGTCCACGAAGTCCCGCATCTGCTTGATGACGTTCTGCACCGTCTGCAGGCCCAGCAGGTTCACCGCCGTGGCGTCCTGGCCGCCGCGATGCATGGGGCCCTTGCCCTTGCCGCCGCCCGCCGGGGTGTGCACGGAGATGGCCGCCGGCGAGCCGCCCACCAGGAAGTTGGGATGGGGGTTCTTGCCGCCGAAGATGGCGTGGAGTTTGACCACGTCCCGCTGCCAGGCCAGGGCCTCCAGATAGTGGGCCACGGCCATGAGGTTGGCCTCGGGGGGCAGCTTGTAGGCCGGGTGGCCCCAGTAGGCATTGGCGAAGATGCCCAGCTGGCCCTGCTCCACGAAGGTCTTCACCCGCTTCTGCACGTCGGCGAAATAGCCGGGGGAGGACTTGGGCCAGCTGGAAATGCTCTGGGCCAGGAAGGAGGTGGACTTGGGATCGGCCTTCAGGG
>CAZREY010000359.1:0-2715 GCA_964599015.1 uncultured Thiobacillus sp. | reverse complement strand
CCGTCAGGCGGTCACGCTTGCCAGGGTAGTCAAAGATACCCCCTGAGTTCCTGGGCGCGCTTGGCGAGGTCTTCCAGCTGGGCTTCGATCTGATTGAGGCGTTCGGCTTCCATGATGGTGTCTGTTCCAGTGATTCCGGGACGGCCGCCGTTCGGGCTGGCCAAATGAGCCGGGGATTATAAACCGCCAGCGCCCTCAGACCTGGAGCAGCGCGTATCCCGCCACGCAGCCCGCCGCCGTGGCGGCCATGCCCGGCAATACCCGGCGGGCCAGAGGCAGGCCGCCCAGCATCAGGGCCAGACCGCTCTTGAAGGCAATGTTGGCCAGAAGGGCCAGCAGGATGGCGGTCAGCGCGGTGTGGTGGGTCAGGGTCCCCAGGCCCAGCAGGCGCAGGGACGACAGGGTGATGGCGTCGACATCCGTGAGGCCCGACACCAGGGCCACGCCGTAGGTGCCCGTGTGGCCGGCCCAGTCCGTGAGCCAGGCCGTGGCGAACAGCACGCCGGCATAGATGGCGCCGAAGGAGACGGCCAGGCGCAGTTCCGTGGGGTTGCCCAGTTCCAGTTCCGGCGCCGTGGCCTTGACGCCCAGGGCCCGCAGGCTGAAGAGCAGGACGCCGCCGCCGCAGATCAGGCCGGCGATCAGCACCACCGCCATGTCCGCCAGCAGGCCGGGGGCCACCACTCCCACCAGCACCGCCAGGCGGATCAGCACCACCCAGTTGGCGGTGAGGATGACCACGGTGGACATGCCCAGCAGGTGTTGCTCCGCCCGGGCATGTCGAGCAAAGGCCAGGGTGGTGGCGGTGCTGGAGGCCACGCCGCCGAAGATGCCGGTGAGCAGGGCGCCATGGCGGGGGCCGGCGATGCGCAGGGCGGCGTAGCCCGCCAGGGATAGGCCGGAGATCAGCACCACCATCCACCAGATCTGGTAGGGGTTCAGGGCCTGGTAGGGGCCGTAGTTCTCGTTGGGCAGGATGGGCAGCACCACCAGGCTCAACACTCCGAACTGGAGGATGGACAGCAGGTCCCGCCGGGACAGGTGCTGCGCGACCCCCTTCAGCTCCGCCTTGAAGTAGAGCAGCACGGTGGACAGGATGGCCAGGGTCACGGCCACATGGACCTGCTCGTACCAGACCATGGCCCCCAGGCCATAGCACACCACCACGGCGGCCACGGTGGTGGTGCCCGGGTCGTCCATGCGCGCTTCCTTGAGGTGGGCCGCCACCATCATGCCCCCCATGACCAGCAGGCCCGCCCCCAGTATCCAGGGCTCGCCCGTCTGCTCGGAGAGCATGGCCCCCAGGGTGCCGGCCAGGGCCACCAGGGAAAAGGTGCGCAGGCCCGCCAGGGCGGAAGGGTTGCGCTCCCGCTCCAGGCCGATCAGCAGGCCTATGGCCAGGCTGACGAGATAGGGGTAAAGCGCATCGAGTGGATAGGTGCTCATGCCGTGATTATGGGCCACGGCGGCGGGACAACGGGCTCGGGTCAGCCCACGGGCACGGTGTCCTTGAAGGTGGGACGGCGCATGAGCCGGTCATAAAGCTCGGACAGATTGGGATGGGCGCGGCGCCAGTCCAGTTCCGGGAATCGGAATTCCAGGTAGCCCAGGGCGCAGCCCACGGCGATATCCGCCAGGGTGAAGACTTCGCCGGCGCACCAGATTTCCTGGCCCTTCTGCTGGTCCAGTTCCTCGCTCATGGCCTTGAGGCCCGCATTCACCTTGCCCATCTGGCGCCGGATCCATTCCGGGCTCTGCTGGGCCGTGGGGCGCTTCTTTTCCACGAACACCAGGGCCGCCGCGTCGCAGATGCCATCCGCCAGGGCCTCCCAGCGCTTGACGGCGATGCGGGGGCGGGCGTCCTTGGGCATGACATGGCCCACGGGACTGACGCTGTCCAGGTATTCCACGATGACCCGGGAATCGAACAGGGTCTTGCCGTCGTCCAGCACCCAGACGGGCACCTTGCCCAGGGGATTGAAGGCGGGCACCTGGGTATCCTCATTCCAGGGCACGTCCAGCAGGAATTCGTAATCGATGTGTTTCTCCGCCGCCACGATGCGCACCTTGCGCACGAAGGGGCTGGTAAGGGAGCCGATCAATTTCATTATCTGATTGCTTGTATCCGAGCGGGCGGGATTCTAGCCCGTGGCCCCAAGGGCCACTATCGTCAAAAGGAGTTATGCCAGGGCCGCCTGCGCGTGGGGCCAGGCAGCATCGAAGCGGCGCCGGGTCTCCTCCCGCCCCATGATGGCCAGCACCTGGTCGATGGCGGGGGTCTGGGCCGTGCCGAACAGCACCAGGCGCAGGGGCATGCCGATCTGGCCCATCTTCAGGCCGAAGGCGGCGGCGGTGTCCTTGAGCAATTGGCTCAGGGCGGGGGCCTCCCAGGCCACCGTGTCCATATCCCGGCGCAACTGCTCGAAGGCGGGCAGCGCGGCCACGGCCAGCTTGCCCCGCACCTCGTCCATCGCCGGCAGGGCCTGGCGATAGTAGATGTGCAGGCCGTCGGCCAGTTCCTCCACCGTGCCCACCCGCTCCTTCACCAGGGCGATGAGGGGCACCGGGTCCGGGCCGCCATCGAGATTGATGCCCTGGGCCTTGAGGAAGGGGCGCGCCAGTTCCGCCAGGCGGGCATCGTCCGCCTCCTTCAGGTATTGCTGGTTGAGCCAGGTGAGCTTGGAGCCGTCGAAGCGGGCGGCGGCATGGTTCACC
>CAZREY010000358.1:0-2746 GCA_964599015.1 uncultured Thiobacillus sp. | reverse complement strand
TGGGCGGTGATCTGGGCTGGCTTTTCTTGGACGCGGCGTCTGTGGCGGTGGACGCCCCCCACCCCCGAACGCGGGTGTGGGGTGGGGGGTGTGGGGCGGTTTCCTGTGGATGCAGCAGCGCCTCCCGGTGTTCCTCGAAATAACGCAGGGCCATGTGCACCGCCTTCACAACCGCTCGTGGCGTGATGGTGGCGCCGGCCACGTAATCGAACTGGCCGCCGTCCTTGCGTACCCGCCAGGCCTCGGCGGGGGGGGTGTCCAGGCTCTTGCCGGCGAACTGGTGGATCCAGTTGCCGCGGGCGATGTCGATGTAGTCCCCCAGGCCCGGGGTTTCCTTGTGGGCGGTGACCCGCACGCCGGCGATGCGGCCGTCCGCCCGGATGCCGATGAGCAGCCTGATCTCGCCCGCGTAGCCGTCGGGGGCGGCGGCTTCCAGCACCACCGCCACGGGCTGGCCGTTCCGGGCGGCCACGTAGGCCAGGCCGGGGCGCTTCATGCCCAGGAGCGGGTCCGCCGCCAGGGTGAGGGCGTCCCGGATGGGATCGTTGTCGAAGCCGTGGATGGGCAGTACCTGGGACAGCAGGCGGATCTTCTCCTGCTGCTCGCTGCGTTCGATGTTGGGCCGGGTGGTGAAATAGGCCCCCGCCAGCAGGCCGGCGCAGACCACGGAAAACACCAGCAGGGTGGCGGCGGTGGAGAAGGTCTCCCGCAGGGCCGGGGTCATGGCTTGTCCTTCCCGCCGGCCCTGTGGCCGAACACCCGGGGCTGGGTGTAGGTATCGATGAAGGGCGCGGCCACGTTCATGAGCAGGATGGCGAAGGCCACGCCGTCCGGGTAGCCGCCGAAGCCGCGTATCAGCACCGTCAGCATGCCCGCCAGGCCGGCGTAGACGAGCTTGCCCCGGGGCGTGGAGGCGGCGGTGACCGGGTCCGTGGCGATGAAGAAGGCGCCCAGCATGGCGCCGCCGGAAAGCAGGTGGAACAGGGGGTCCGCATGCCGGCCCGGGTCCATCAGGTGCAGGGCGCCGGCGGTCAACGCCAGGCCCCCCAGGAAGGCCGCCGGGATATGCCAGGTGATGAGGCGGTTGCCCAGCAGCAGCAGGCCCCCCAGCAGGTACATGAGGGCCACCAGTTCCTGGCCCTGGCCGCCGCCCCAGCCGAAGGCGGGCAGGGCCAGGATGTCCTCCGCGGGCTTGCCCAGGCGCGCCTGGGTCTTCCAGGTGTCCAGGGCGGTGGCGGCGGTGTAGGCATCCACGCTGACGGAGCCCTGGCCGGCGAACACCAGGTCGAAGGCTTCCACCAGGCTGATGCCGTGCAGGGCCACCCCGACGGGGGCGGGCCATTGGGTCATGTAAACGGGGAAGCTGACGATGAGGGCCGCGTAGCCCACCATGGCCGGGTTGAACAGGTTCTGGCCCAGGCCGCCGTAGAGGTGCTTGGCCACCACCACGGCGAAGATCATGCCCACGGCATAGAGCCACCAGGGGGCCAGGGTGGGCAGGGACAGGGCCAGCAGCCAGGCGGTCACCAGCACGGAGCCATCCTTGAGGAAAGGGCCCAGGGGCCGGCCGCGCATGAGCAGCATGAGGGTCTCCAGGCCGATGGCCAGCACGCTGCATACCAGCAGGCTGACCCAGATGCCGGGGCCGAAGAACCAGGCATGGGCGATGATGGCCGGGATCAGGGCCGCCATGACCTTGAGCATGACGGCGGAGACCGAGTTGCGCTCCAGCAGGGTGAAGGGGGAACCGTTCATGGCTCTGCTCGCGATGGGTCGGTTGCGACTGCCGCGTTGCCTACAGCGGCGCGGCGTTCCTCGATCTCGGCGATCTCTTTTTCCACCCGGGGGGGCAGGTTGTCCGTGTTCCTGGGCGCGATGCCGGCGGCGGCCATTTCCTCCTTGGCCTTCGCGGCCCGGGCCAGGGCGGCCTCAAGGATGGCCTTCTTCTTCGCGGCCTCCGGGTCTTCCCCTTCAGTCTGGGCAGCGGCCTTGGCCTTGCCGGCTTCAGCGGCCCTGGCGAATTTCTCCGCCTTCTCCTGCTTCTCCCGCTCCAGGCGGAAGGTCTTGAACTCGTGCCGGGCCCGGGCCTGGTCCGAGGACTGCTTCTCCCGCTCCCGCTCCCAGATCTCGCTCTTGGCGAAGCGGTAATAGTCCACCAGGGGGATGTGGCTGGGGCAGACGTAGGAGCAGCAGCCGCACTCGATGCAGTCGAACAGGTTGTAGCCCTGGACCTTGCCGAAATCCCGGGCACGGCTGAACCAGTACATCTCGAAGGGTTGCAGTTCCACGGGACAGGCCCGGGCGCAGGCGCCGCAGCGGATGCAGGGCAGGGCCTCGGGCTTGGGCGGGAACAAGTCCGGGGATTTGACGATGATGCAGTTCACTGCCTTGGTGACGGGGGCGGCCAGGTCCATGAGGTCGAAGCCCATCATGGGGCCCCCCACGATCTCGCCGCTGCCGCCCTCCAGGGCGCCGCCCGCCGCCGCCAGCAGGTCGCTGATGGGGGTGCCGACACGGACTTCGAAGTTGCCGGGCCGGGCCACGTGGCCGGTCACCGTGACCACGCGGCTGAGGAGGGGCTCGCCGAGCATGACGGCGCGGTACAGGCTGTAGGCCGTGCCCACGTTGAATATCTGGATGCCCACGTCGGTGGACAGGCCGCCGGCGGGCACTTCAATGCCGGTCAGGGTATAGGCCAGCTGCTTGCCGCCGCCGCCGGGATAGCGCGTGGGGATGGCCACGATTT
>CAZREY010000357.1:0-2756 GCA_964599015.1 uncultured Thiobacillus sp. | reverse complement strand
GACCGGACCTGTCCAAGGACATCGCCCAGGAGGAGGCCTACCTGGGCATGAAGGGCATCCTGGAAAACCAGGTGGACCCGGTGCAGGCGGGCATCTTCTTCATCGCCCTGCGCATGAAGCGGGAGACCGACGCGGAGAACAAGGGCATCCTGGACGCCATCCTGGAATCCACCCGGCGGGTCACGGCGGACGTGGACGAGGTGGTGGACATCGCCGACCCCTACGACGGCTACAACCGCTGCCTGCCCGCCGCCCCCTTCCTGCCGGCCCTGCTGGCGGAACTGGGCGTGCCCGCCATCAACCACAGCGCGGAGGCGGTGGGCCCCAAGTACGGCGTCACCGCCCGCCACGTGCTGCGGGCCGCCGGCGTCAACGTGGACCTGGACCCGGCCGAGGCCGCCCGGCGCCTGGCGGACCCGGCCCTGGGCTGGAGCTACCTGGACCAGGCAAACTACTGTCCCAAGCTGCACGACATGGTTCCCCTGCGCGCCAAGATCATCAAGCGCCAGGCGGTGACCACGGTGGAGGTCCTGGCCAAGCCCGTCCAGGGCCGGCGCAGGACCCACTTCGTCACCGGCTTCGTGCACAAGCCCTATTCCCCCATCTACGCCATGCTGGCCCGCCACGCGGGCTTCGACACGGGCATCATCATCCGCGGCGTGGAAGGGGGCGTGATCCCTTCCCTGCGCCAGGCGGGCAAGGTGTGGGTTTATCAGGACCGGGGCGAGGAAGTGGAGACGGACATCGACCCCCTGGCCCTGGGCATCCAGCAGGCCGCGCGCGCCGTGCCCCTGCCGGGCGACCTGCCCAAGTCCGAGCGGGCGGGGGACGAGGTGGCCATCATGGTGGACGTGAACGCCACCGCCGAGGCCGCCGCCAAGGCCGGCCTGGCCGCCCTGAAGGGGGAGAAGGGGCCCACCTACGATTCCCTGGTGCTGGGCGCCGCCCTGGTTTTGCACCATATCGGCAAGGCCCCCAGCCTCCATGCCGCCGCGGACCGGGCCCGCGCCGCCCTGGACAGCGGCAAGGCCGCGGGCCGGGTCCGCTGAGGGTCGCGCCCATGGCCTGGACCAGGATCGCGGAGGCGGGGGAGTTGGCACCCACCCAGATGAAGCGTGTGGAAGTGGCGGGCAGGCGCCTGCTGCTGGCCAATGCAGAGGGGCGGCATTACTGCGTGGACGAGATGTGCACCCACGAGGACTATTCCCTCTGGTTCGGCTGCATCAAGGGCCGGTCCATCAAGTGCAGCCTCCACGGCAGCTATTTCGACCTGGAAAACGGCCAGCCCCTCAACGAGCCCGCCGACTGCCCCCTGCGTACCTATGCCACCAAGGTGGAAGACGGGCAGGTGTGGGTTGATGTCGGTTAAGCCACCGCCTGTCGCAAGTCCGACGGGATGGGGATAATCCCACCTGGCCTGCTCCATCCCATCTCCCTTCCATTCCGCGCGGACATGAACAAGAAGAAGATCCTTCTGCCTGTGGTGATCCTGGCCCTCGGCATCGGCGGCTTCGTCGCCCTCAAGGCCACCCGACCCGAACCGCCCGTGGCCCAGGTCCAGGAGCCCGTGTGGCGGGTGCGCGCCGAGCCGGTGCGGGTGGTGACGGCCAGCCCGGTGCTGAATCTCAATGGCAAGGTGGAAAGCCCGGACCAGACCCAGGCCGCCGCGCCCGGGGTGAGCCGGGTGCTGACGGTGCGCGCGCGGGAAGGCCAGGCTGTGAGCAAGGGCCAAGTGCTCATCGAGCTGGACCCCCGGGACTTCCAGCCCCGGGTGGAACAGGCCCGGGGCCAGGTGCGGGAACTGGAGGCGGCCATCGCCAGCGAAAACCTGCGCCACCAGTCGGACCTGGACCAGCTGGCCCATGAGCGCCGGCTCCAGGACTTCGCCGCCGCCGATGTGGCCCGCTTCGAGCGCCTGCAACAGGAGAACTTCTATTCCCAGGCGGCGGTGGACCAGAGCCGTTCCACCCTGTCCCGCCAGCAGATCAGCGTGCGCACCCGGGAACTGGCCATCGCCGACCACCAGGCCCGCCTGGCCCAGCTCCAGGCTCGCCTCACCCAGGCCCGGGCCAACCTGGACCAGGCGGAGCTGGCCTTCCAGCGCAGCCGGGTCACGGCCCCCTTCGCCGGCTACGTGGCCCAGGTGGCCGTGGCGGAGGGGGACCAGGTGAACACGGGCCAGGTGCTGGCGAAGCTGTACCCGTCATCGGGCCTGGAAGTGCGCGCCAAGCTGCCGGCCCCCCTGCAGGACGAGTTCCTCGCCGCCCTGGCCCAGGGCCGACATCCCAGGGCCACGGCCCGTGTCGGCGACGCCGTGCTGAATTTCCGGCTGGCCCGGGTGTCCGGCGCGGCGGATGCCCGGGGCCTGGACGGCTTCTTTACCCTGGCCCAGGGTGCCCCCGTGCTGCGGGTGGGGGAGCTGGTGAGCCTCGATGTGCTGCGGGCGCCGGTGGAAGGCGTGGTGGCCGTGCCCTATACCGCCCTGTTCGGCGGCAACCGGGTCTATCGCATCGAAGAGGGCCGTCTCCGGGCGGTGGACGTGGAGGTGATGGGGGAGGCGGCCGGCGACGCCGACGCCCCCGCCGGCCAGGCTGCCCGGCTGCTGGTGCGCGGGGCCCTCAAGGACGGAGAGTCGCTGCTGGCCACCCACCTGCCCGACTCGCTGCAGACCTTTCGCCGGGCGGCGGCCGCCGGGTATGCACCCAGGACCGGGCTGTTCTGGCAGTGGGATCCGATCAACGGGCTCCCCGAGCTGA
>CAZREY010000356.1:0-2772 GCA_964599015.1 uncultured Thiobacillus sp. | reverse complement strand
GATGTAAGCAGCGGTTTTCATTTCAGCCATTTTTCTCAAGCCTCCGCGCGGGCGACTTTGTTGACCACCTGGATGGCCCGCAGGGCCGCCGCGGTGGCGCTCTGCACGGCGCGGTTCACGTCCAGGGCGTTGGTGGCGCAGCCGGCGCCGAAGATGCCGGCGTTGGCCGGGTCGGCCATGATGAAGCCGGAGGAATCGCTCATCACCTCGGCGGGGATGTTCACGCCCTTCACTTCCGGCTCCATGCCTACGGCCAGGACCACCAGATCATGGGCGTTGGCGTAGCGCACGTAGCCTTCGGTGTTCACGCCGTTGCAGACGGGGTTGCCGTCCTTGTCCTCGGTGATGCGGGCCACCTTGGATTTCACAAAGGAAACGTTGGGGTTGGCCTGGACCTTGGCGTAGAAGTCCTCGAAGCGGTCGATGGCGCGGATGTCGATGTAGTAGATGGTGGACTTGCCCTCGTCGCCGTACTTCTCCTGCACGTAGTGGGTCTGCTTCAGGGAGCCCATGCAGCAGAAGCGGGAGCAGTGGCGCAGGTGGTTCTCGTCCCGGGAGCCGGCGCACTGGATGAAGGCGATGTTCTTGGCTTCCTTGCCGTCGGAGGGACGCAGGATTTTGCCGCCGGTGGGGCCGTGGGGATCGGCCAGGCGCTCGAACTCCACGTTGGTGATCACGTTGGGGAAGCGGTCGTAGCCGTAGTAGACGATCTTCTCGGCGTCGTAGGGCTTCCAGCCGGTGGCCCAGACGATGGCGCCGGCGTTCAGGGTGACCGTCTCTTCCTTCATGTCCAGGTCCACGGCGTTGTACTTGCACGCGGCCTTGGCGGCTTCGCCGTCGGCGGTGCCGACGATGGAGGGATCGATGACGTAGCGCTGGGGATAGGCGTAGTCGGAAGGCAGGTAGGCCGCCTTCACCTTGCCCAGGTTGTAGTTGAAGGCGTCATTCACCTCGGTCTTCACGGCCTTGCCGCATTCGCCGCAGGCGGTGCAGTTCTCGTTGACGTAGCGGGGCTTCAGCTTGACGGTGACGCTGTAGTTGCCCTTCTCGCCGGTGATGCCGGACACCTCGGCCATGGTGAGGACCTGGATGCGGGGGTTGGCCTTGAGACGGCGCAGGTTGATTTCCAGGCCGCAGGTGGGATGGCACATCTTGGGGAAGTACCGGTACAACTGGACGGTGCGGCCGCCCAGGTACGGGTTCTTCTCCACCAAAACGACTTGCTTCCCGGTTTCAGCGGCTTCAAGCGCCGCGGTCATGCCCGAGATGCCGCCGCCCACGACCAGAATGGTCTGGTTGGTCGCCACAACTGACGTCATGTATCGCCTCCGATGGGTGAAGACTGAGAAACTGGAGGTCGGACGAAGGTCCGGCCAAATAGGCGCGAATGGTACCCGTAAAGGAGCCCCCCTCGCGAGATAGGTTTAATCGAATGTACTTATGAACGAATAGACTCGCTAAATCCGACCCGGGGCCCGGGGTTTTGCCGCGCCCGGGCGGGGCCTCAACCCAGGCGCTGGCGCTGGGTCCTCACCTTGTTCAGGGTGGCGGAGAAATCCGCCAGGCGCTGGCGTTCCTGCTCCACCACGGCGGGAGGGGCCTTGTCCACAAAGCTGGCGTTGGAAAGCTTGCCATTGGCCTTCCTGATCTCGCCTTCCAGGCGCGTGATCTCCTTGTCCAGGCGGGCCAGTTCCGCCTCCCGGTCCACTTCCACGTGGAGCATGACGCGCCAGTCGCCGACAACGGCCACGGGGGCATCCCCCTCGGGCAGCCTGGCCACGGCCTGGACTTCCGACAGCCGGGCCAGGGCGGCCATGTAGGGACCATAGATCCCGACCCGTTCAGCATCCCCTTCCACGTACAGGGGCACTTTCTGGGCGGGGGACAGGCCCATCTCGCCCCGCAGGTTGCGGGTGGCGCCGATGAGGTCCTTGAGACGGGCCATCTCCGCCTGGGCGGCGACATCGGCCAGCCCATCCACCTTGGGATAGGCGGCCAGCATCACGCTTGCAGCCTTCTTGGCGCCCGCCAGGGGGGCCACCGCCTGCCACAGCTCCTCGGTGATGTAGGGGATCACCGGATGGGCCAGGCGCAGCAGGGTCTCCAGCACCCGCACCAGGGTGCGGCGGGTGGCCCTTTGGGCGGCTTCACTACCGCCGTTGATCTGCACCTTGGCCAGTTCCAGGTACCAGTCGCAGTACTCGTCCCAGACGAATTCGTAAATGGCCCGGGCGGCCATGTCGAAGCGGTACTGGTCGAAGCCGGCCCGCACCTCGGCCACAGCCTGGTCCAGGCGGCCCTGGATCCAGCGGTCGGCGAAACTGAACTCAAGGGGCAGGGCCTCGTCCAGGCCCGTGTCCTGGCCCTCGCAGTTCATGAGCACGAAGCGGGTGGCGTTCCACAGCTTGTTGCAGAAGTTGCGGTAGCCCTCGCAGCGGGCCAGGTCGAACTTGATGTCCCGGCCATGGGTCGCCAGGGATGCGAAGGTGAAGCGCAGGGCATCCGTGCCGAAGCTGGCGATGCCCTCGGGGAATTCCTTGCGGGTGGCCTTCTCGATCTTGGGCGCGTCCTTGGGGTTCATGAGGCCCGTGGTGCGCTTGGCCACCAGATCGTCGATGCTGATGCCGTCGATGAGGTCGATGGGGTCCAGCACGTTGCCCTTGGACTTGGACATCTTGTTGCCGTGGGCGTCCCGCACCAGACCCGTGACGTACACCTCCTTGAAGGGCACCTTGCCGGTGAAGTGCAGGGTCATCATGACCATGCGGGCCA
>CAZREY010000355.1:0-2782 GCA_964599015.1 uncultured Thiobacillus sp. | reverse complement strand
CAGGGTCTCTCCCACGCACAGGATGGGGGTCAGGCCGGCGGCCTGGGCGGCGGCGAACTTCTCCGCCACCACCTCGTCGCTCTCGCCGTACAGGGCGCGGCGCTCGGAGTGGCCGACGATGACGTAGGCGCAGCCGAAGTCCTTGAGCATGGCGGCGGATACCTCGCCGGTGTAGGCGCCCTTGGCATGCTGGCTCATGTTCTGGGCGCCCCAGGCGATGGCGCTGCCGGCCAGCCTGGCCTGGACCTGGGCCAGGTAGGGGAAGGGCACGCAAACCGCCACGCCGGCCTTCACGTTCCCCATGCCGGCCAGGATGCCGGACAGCAGGGCTTCGTTCTCGGCCAGGTTGCCGTGCATTTTCCAGTTGCCGGCGACGAGTTTGCGACGCATGGGTTTCACCTCAAGAAAATGATGGGCCCCGGATTTTCTGGCCCCGTGGGGGGCGGAATCCGCGCGGCGGGTCCCGGGAGCGCCCATAAAAGACCGCGCATCTTAATGACTTGGCGCCGGCCGGTCAATTCGTTCCGCCCAGGTTGCATCTTCACCACGGCGCCATGGACGGCCTCGGGCGGCCGGCAACTGTAACTCCGCCGTCATATTGCACTGGCACAGTGCCGTGCCATGCCAGAAGTAAGGTCCATCTTCATTTCGGATGTCCACCTGGGCACCCGCGCGTGCCAGGCGGAACGGCTGCTCGATTTCCTGCGGGAGCACCCCGCCCAGCACCTGTTTCTGGTGGGCGACATCATCGACTTCTGGAGCATGAGCCGTTCCATCCACTGGAACACGGCCCAGAACACCGTGGTGCAGAAGGTGCTGCGCCGGGCCCGCCACGGCGAGAAGGTCATCCTGGTGCCGGGCAACCACGACGAGGCCCTGCGGGACTACTGCGAATCGGCCTTCGGCGACATCCTCATCGCCAACGAGTACGTGCACGAGACCGCCGACGGGCGCCGCCTGCTGCTCATCCATGGCGACGACTTCGACCAGGTGACCCGCTACCACCGCTGGGTGGCGGTGCTGGGAGACATGGCCTACAACCTGCTGGTGCGGATCAACGGCTGGCTATCCAGGCTGCGCCGCCTGTTCGGCATCGCCGGCTACTGGTCCCTGGCGGGCTACGCCAAGCGCAAGGTCAAGACCGCCCTGCAGTTCATCTTCGACTTCGAGGACTCGGTCATGCACCACGTGCGGGAGCGGGGCATGGATGGGGTGATCTGCGGCCACATCCACTGGGCCGCCCTCAAGGAGATGGACGGCCTGGTCTACGCCAACTGCGGCGACTGGGTGGATTCCTGCACCGCCATCGTCGAGCATGGCGACGGCCGCCTGGAACTGGTTGACTGGGGCGCCTTCACCCGTGCCCGTCCCGTCGGCCTGTGTCTGGTGCCCCCCGTGAAAGAGGCCGCGTGAAGGGCTCCCTGCGCGTCCTCATGGTGTCGGACGTGTACTTCCCCCGCATCAACGGGGTATCCACCTCCATCGAGACCTTCCGTACCGCCCTGCCGGAACACGGCATCGAGGTGGGCCTGGTGGCGCCCCGCTATGGCGATGAGACGGACACCACCCACATCGTCCGCGTGCCCGGCCGACGCCTGCCCCGGGACCCGGAAGACCGGCTCATGCATTACGGCCGTCTGCGGGAAACCGTGCTGGGCACCGCCGCGAACTACGACCTCATCCACGTCCAGACCCCCTTCGCGGCGCATTACGCCGGCCTGCATGCCGCGAAGGCCCTGGGCAAGCCCGTGCTGGCCACCTACCACACCCTGTTCGAGGAATATCTCCAGCACTACATTCCTTTCCTGCCCCCCAAGGCCCTGAGAGCCCTGGCACGGCGATTCTCCCGGGGCCAGTGCAATGCACTGGACGCCGTGGTGGTGCCGTCCACGGCCATGGAGGACAGGCTGCGGGCATACGGGGTGGAGGCGGACATGCACGTGCTGCCCACGGGCCTGCCCGAAAACGCCTTCCGGCCCGGCAACCGGGACCGCTTCCGGGCCCGGCACGGCATCGCCCCGGAGACGCCGGTGGTCCTGTTCGTGGGGCGCGTGGCCCACGAGAAGAACATCGGCTTCCTGCTGGACGCCCTGGCCCATGCCCGGCGGGAACTGCCCGGCCTCCTGCTGCTGGTCACGGGGGAGGGCCCGGCCCTGCCGGACCTGCGCCGCCAGGCCGCCCGCCAGGGCTTGAACGATGCCGTGCGCTTCCTGGGCTACCTGGACCGCCGCCACGAACTGCCCGACGCCTACGCGGCGGCGGATGCCTTCGTGTTCGCCTCCCGCACCGAAACCCAGGGCCTGGTGCTGCTGGAGGCCATGGCCCAGGGTTGCCCCGTGGTGGCCCAGTCGGTCATGGGCACGGCGGACATCCTGGGACCGGGACGGGGCTGCCTGACCGCTCCGGACGACTCCCATGAGTTCGCCCGCGCCATGCTCCAGCTGCTGCTCGATCCCGGCCTGCGCGCCCTGCTCTCCGCCCAGGCCCGGGAATACGCCCGGGAATGGTCCGACAGTACCCTTGCCCAGCGCATGGCCCGTCTCTATCAAGGCCTCGCCAGGGGATGATGGCGGATTCAGCCATGCGCCTGCTGGTCGTCACCGAAACCTACCCGCCGGAGATCAACGGCGTGGCCATGACCATCGGCCGCATGGTGGCCGGCCTGAGGGAGCGGGACCACTGGGTGGGCGTGGTGAGGCCAAGGCGGCATCGCGGCGATGGCGGCGACGGGCAGGAGTGGACCGTTCCCGGATGGGCCCTGCCCAATTACCCCGGCGTGAGG
>CAZREY010000354.1:0-2793 GCA_964599015.1 uncultured Thiobacillus sp. | reverse complement strand
GGTCCTCGCAGGCCAGCCCGGCGGCGAAGGTGACGGCGTGCTGCTCGGCGATGCCCACGTCGAAGTAGCGCTGGGGGAATTTCCTGGCGAACTCCGTCAGGCCCGAGCCTTCGCACATGGCGGGGGTGATGGCCACCAGGCGCTCGTCCGCCTCGGCCATGTCCATGAGCCAGCGGCCGAAGATTTCCGTATAGCTGGGCCTGGGGTTGGGCAGGGCGCAGGACTTGGCTTCCACCCCCAGTTCGATCTTGAACTTGCCCACGCCGTGGTACAGGCACGGGTCTGCCTCGGCATGGGCGTAGCCATGGCCCTTCTGGGTGACGATGTGCAGGAACTGGGGGCCCTTGAGCTGGCGGATGTTGGCCAGGGTGGGGATCAGGGCATCCAGATCGTGGCCGTCGATGGGGCCCAGGTAGTTGAAGCCGAATTCCTCGAACAGGGTGCCCGGGGTGACCATGCCCTTGATGTGTTCCTCCGCCCGCTTGGCCAACTCGTGGATGGGGGGCAGGGTGGAGAGCAGGCGCTCGCCGGTGCTGCGCAGGTTGTTGTAGAAGCGGCCGGACAGCAGCTTGGTGAGGTAGTTGTTCAGGGCCCCCACGTTGGGGGAAATGGACATCTCGTTGTCGTTGAGGATCACCAGCAGGTTGGCGTCGGAGGCCCCGGCGTTGTTGAGGGCCTCGAAGGCCATGCCGGCGGTCATGGCGCCGTCGCCGATCACCGCCACCACGCGGCGCTCGTCGCCATTGAGCTTGGCGGCCTCGGCCATGCCCAGGGCGGCGGAAATGGAGGTGCTGGAGTGGCCGGCGACGAAGGCGTCGTAGGGACTTTCCTCCCGCTTGGTGAAGCCGGACAGGCCGTCGGTCTGGCGCAGGGTGTGCATGCGCTCCCGCCGGCCGGTGAGGACCTTGTGGGCATAGGTCTGGTGCCCCACGTCCCAGATGATGCGGTCGCCCGGGGTGTCGAACACGTGGTGCAGGGCCACGGTCAGCTCGATGACCCCCAGGTTGGAGGCCAGGTGGCCGCCGGTGCGGGACACGGAATGGATGATGAATTCCCGCAGTTCCGTGGCCAGTGCCTTGAGTTCGGCCCGGGAGAGGGGTTTCAGGTCGGCGGGGGAGGCGATTTGTTCGAGCAGGGGCATGTCAGTAGCGCCGCTCCACGATGAAGCGGGCAATGTCCGCCAGGCGGGTGCCGCCGGGGCCGAAGGGCGCCACGGCGGCCAGGGCCTCGTCCATCAGCTCCTGGGCGTAGGAGCGGGCCTCCTTTGCGGACATGAGGGTGAGGTAGGTGGCCTTGCCCTGGGCGGCGTCCTTGCCGGCGGTCTTGCCCAGGGTGGCGGTGTCGGTCTCCGCGTCCAGCACGTCGTCCATCACCTGGAAGGACAGGCCCACGCAGCGGGCATAGTGCTCCAGGTGGGCGCGGTGTTCGTCCCCCAGGGTGCCGCCCGCCAGGGCGCCCAGGAGCACGGCGGCCTGGATGAGGGCGCCGGTCTTGTGGATATGCATGAATTCCAGCTCCGCCAGTTCCAGGTGCAGGCCGGTGCTGTCCAGGTCCACGGCCTGGCCGCCGCACATGCCCCGGGAACCGGCGGCCCGGGCCAGGATGGCCAGCATGGCCGTCTGGTTCGCGGGGTCCAGGCCCAGGCCGGGGTCGGCCAGCACCTCGAAGGCCAGGCTTTGCAGGGCGTCCCCCACCAGCAGGGCGGTGGCCTCGTCGTACTGCACGTGGCAGGTGGGCTTGCCCCGGCGCAGGTCGTCGTCGTCCATGCAGGGCAGGTCGTCGTGGGTGAGGGAGTAGACGTGGATCAGTTCCACGGCGCAGGCGGCCGCTTCCACTCGGGCGGGATCGGCGCCCACCGCCTCGCCGGCGGCGAAGGCCAGCATGGGGCGCACCCGCTTGCCGCCCCCCAGGGTGACGTAGCGCATGGCGTCATGGAGCTTGCCGGGGGCGATGGCCTGGGGGGGCAGCACCCGCTCCAGGGCCTCTTCCGTGCGGGCCTGGACGGCGCGGGACCAGGCGGCGAAATCAGTCATCCCTGGACCCGCGGTCGTTGTCCATGCCGGGATCGAAATCCTTGAGGAGGCCTTTTTCCAGGATCTTGACCTGCTGCTCGGCCTCTTCCAGGGTCTTCTGGCAGAAGGCGGAGAGTTCCATGCCCCGCTTGTAGGCGGCCAGGGAGGCCTCGAGGCTCAGCTTGCCGGACTCCATCTCCGCCACCACCTGTTCCAGTTCCTGGATGGCGCTCTCGAAATCCTTGGGTTTGGCGGGTTTTTCGGTCTTCGGCATGGTCAATTTGGTGGGCCCCCTGGGAGTCGAACCCAGCACCAACGGATTATGAGTCCGCTGCTCTAACCAGGCATGAGCTAGAGGCCCGCGTGGAAATCAGTCGAGGAAGCTGCGCAGCCGCTCGGAACGCGACGGGTGGCGCAGCTTGCGCAGCGCCTTGGCCTCGATCTGGCGGATGCGTTCGCGGGTGACGTCGAACTGCTTGCCGACTTCTTCCAGGGTGTGGTCGGTATTCATCTCGATACCGAAGCGCATGCGCAGCACCTTGGCCTCGCGCGGCGTCAGGCTGTCGAGGATTTCCTGGGTGACGAATTGCAGGCTGCTGTACATCGCCGCCTCCGCCGGCGCCAGCGTGGCGGAATCCTCGATGAAGTCGCCGAGATGCGAATCCTCGTCGTCGCCGATCGGCGTTTCCATGGAGATCGGCTCCTTGGAAATCTTCATGATCTTGCGAATCTTGTCCTCCGGCATTTCCATCTTCTCGGCCAGCGTCGCCGGGTCCGGTTC
>CAZREY010000353.1:0-2794 GCA_964599015.1 uncultured Thiobacillus sp. | reverse complement strand
TGGAGCTGATGATGTTCGCCCAGGCCAACTCGGAGCACTGCCGCCACAAGATCTTCAACGCCGACTGGGTCATCGACGGCAAGCGGCAGGACGAATCCCTGTTCGGCATGATCCGCCACACCCACAAGCTACGTCCGGCAGGCACCCTGTCCGCCTACACCGACAACGCCTCGGTGATCGAGGGGGCCACCATCGGCCGCTTCTACCAGGACGCCAAGGGGGTGTACGGCTATCACACCGAGCCCACCCACATCCTCATGAAGGTGGAGACCCACAACCACCCCACGGCCATCTCCCCCTTCCCGGGCGCGGCCACGGGTTCCGGCGGCGAGATCCGGGACGAGGGCGCCACGGGCCAGGGCTCCAAGCCCAAGGCGGGCTTGACGGGTTTTACAGTCTCCAACCTGCGCATCCCCGGCGCCGAGCAGCCCTGGGAGAAGGACCACGGCAAGCCGGGCCGCATCGTCTCCGCCCTGGACATCATGATCGAAGGCCCACTGGGGGCCGCCGCCTTCAACAACGAATTCGGCCGGCCCAACCTCACGGGCTACTTCCGCGCCTTCGAGATGGACACCCCGGACGGCCAGGTGCGGGGCTACCACAAGCCCATCATGCTGGCCGGCGGCGTGGGCAACATCCAGGAACGCCACATCCACAAGCAGGCGTTCAAGCCCGGCACACTGCTGATCCAGCTGGGGGGGCCCGGCCTGCTCATCGGCCTGGGGGGCGGCGCGGCTTCCAGCATGGGGGCCGGCAGCAACGTGGAGGCCCTGGACTTCGACTCCGTGCAGCGGGGCAACCCGGAAATCCAGCGCCGCGCCCAGGAGGTCATCGACCGCTGCTGGCAGCTGGGGGAGGCCAATCCCATCCTCTCCATCCATGACGTGGGCGCCGGCGGCATCTCCAACGCCATGCCGGAGCTGGCCCACGGCGCGGGCCTGGGCGCCACCTTCCAGCTGCGGGACGTGCCCAGCCTGGAGCCGGGCATGTCGCCCCGGGAGATATGGAGCAACGAGGCCCAGGAGCGCTACGTCCTGGCCATCGGCCCGGAGTCCCTGGACCTGTTCCGGGCCATCTGCGAGCGGGAGCGCTGTCCCTTCGCCGTGGTGGGCAAGGCCACGCGCAAGCATCAGCTCGTTGTTGAAGACCGGCATTTCAGGAACAAGCCCGTGGACATGCCCATGGACGTGCTCCTGGGCAAGCCGCCGAAGATGACGCGCAACGTGAAACACGTCGTGCCCACCCTCAAGCCCTTCACCGCCGAGGGCCTGGACCTGGTGGAGGCGGCCTATCGCGTGCTGCGCCACCCCACCGTGGCCAACAAGACCTTCCTCATCACCATCGGCGACCGCACCGTGGGCGGCTACACCGCCCGGGACCAGTTCGTGGGCCCCTGGCAGATGCCCGTGGCGGACGTGGCCGTCACCACCCTGGGCTACGACACCTATCTGGGGGAGGCCATGGCCCTGGGGGAGCGCACCCCCATCGCCCTCATCGACGGCCCCGCCTCGGGCCGCATGGCCATCGGCGAGTCCATCACCAACCTGGCCGCCGCCGCCGTGAACGACATCGGCGACATCCGTCTGTCCGCCAACTGGATGTGCGCCGCCGGCCACCCGGGCGAGGACGCCGCCCTGTACGACACGGTGAAGGCCGTGGGCAAGGATTTGTGCCCGGCCCTGGGCATTAGCATCCCCGTGGGCAAGGACTCCATGTCCATGGCCACGCGGTGGGAAGAGCATGGTGAAAAGAAAGCGGTGGTGGCGCCCCTGTCCCTCATCGTCACCGCCTTCGCGCCGGTGACGGACGCCCGCGCCACCCTCACGCCCCAGTTGCGCACCGACTGCGGTCCCACGGACCTGATCCTGCTGGATCTGGGCCGGGGCCGGAACCGCCTGGGGGGCTCCATCCTGGGCCAGGTCTACGGCGAGCTGGGCAACGCCTGCCCGGATGTGGACGACCCCGCCCGGCTGAAGCGCTTCTTCGCATTGATCCAGCGCCTGAACCGGGAAGGCAAGCTCCTGGCCTACCATGACCGGGGCGACGGCGGCCTGTTCGCCACCGTGGCCGAGATGGCCTTCGCCGGCCGTTGCGGCGTGGACCTGGACGTGGATGAACTCAGATACCACCGCCTCCACGACGACATCATGCTGGACGTGGAGGACGCCCCCGAGCCCAACGAGCCCTACACCTCCCGCCTGTTCGGCATCCTCTTCAACGAGGAACTGGGGGCCGTGATCCAGGTGCGCCGCAAGGATACGGGGGACATCATCAACGCCTTCATCGAGGCGGACCTGCGGGACGAGTTCTACATCATCGGCCAGCCCAACAGGAAGGACCGCCTGCGCATCCTGCGGGAAGGCAAGGCCGTGTTCGACGAGCAGCGGGCCGACCTGCTGGCCGCCTGGTCCGAGACCACCTGGCGCATGCAGCGCCTGCGGGACAACCCCGCCTGCGCCGACGAGGAATTTGCCGGACTTGTCGAGAAGAAGAACCCGGGTCTCCACGCCAAACTGAGCTTCGACCCCAACGAGGACATCACCCAACGTCCCTTCCCCGCAAGCGGGGGAGGGGCCGGGGGAGAGGGTCGCGCCATCGCGGCACAAGTCGGCCGTTCTCCCTCTCCCCAACCCCTCCCCCGGGGGGGGAGGGGCTCCAAACCCAAGGTGGCCATCCTGCGGGAGCAGGGGGTCAACGGCCAGGTGGAGATGGCCGCCGCCTTCCACCGGGCCGGCTTCGCCCCGGTGGACGTGCACATGAGCGACATCCTCTCGGGCCGGGTGAAGCTCAAGGG
>CAZREY010000352.1:0-2803 GCA_964599015.1 uncultured Thiobacillus sp. | reverse complement strand
GCCGCTTCCTGCGTGTTCAGGCTGTGGAGGGTGTGCTGCTGCTCGGGCGGCAGCATCCCGATGAGCCGGGGCAGCGCCGCCTGGGCCCGCAGGCACGACTCCATCCGCAACTGGTTTTCCCGGATCTGCCGGGAAAACAGGTCGCGCGCATGCTGGTCGAAGGGACCCGGGGTGTGCACCGGCACGCCCGTGCGCAGGGTGGCGAGCAGGTCGCGTTCGGCCTGGAGGTCGGATTCCACATGCAGGATGCGCCACTGCAGGCGCGCCCGGGTGTCGGGGTCCGTGGTCCTGGACAGTTCCGCCCGTTCGCGGTTGAGGTTGTGCTCCAGGGCGGTGACGGCCGCCTCATGGAACTCGATGGCCGAGTTCTTCCCCTTCTCCAGCGGCAGGGGAAGCGGCACCGCCTCCCCCTCCGCGTCGATCACGATCTGGTCGGACCAGACATAACGGTAGCTGGCGAGGGGCTGGCCATTGTGATCCCGGATCTCAAGTTGCAGCGGCCCCGGCCCGGCCGGCCCCACCTCGAAGGAAAGCCCGTCCAGCTGATGATCCACCGGGTGCAAGGACGAGAGGGGGATTGCCGGCACCGGGAAGACACCCTCATGCAGGTGGGTGAGGTTGTAGAAGTCGCCGGAGCGACGGGGGTCGGGCAGCCGGACCTTCACACGCCGGTTCCGGTCGCGGAAATTCGCCGGGGTGAGCTGGCGCAGCTCGGGCCCGATCACAAGATCAAAGGCGTTCACCGGGTCATGCTGGCCCATTCTGTCGGAATCCACCGCATACAGCGCGCGCATGCCCGTGACGCCATATTCCCCCCGGGGCAGACGAAGATAAACCGAGGCCACCAGGCTGGCGCCTCCGTGCTGGGCGGTGGTGTGCACGGAACCCTCCATCGCCACCCGCGCGGGCACACCGGGCACGATCGCCTCCGGCAGTTCCCAGGAGATGCGGGAGGTATTGGTGATGCTGGTGGTGGGCGTCATGGGCACCCGCTCCACCATGGTGAGGGTGTCCCGCCCCCCCTTGCCCGCCGCGAAGCTCCAGCCGTCGTAAAGTGTGCCGTTGCGCCGTTCCGCCAGGCGCCAACCGGAGGTCTGCTGCGCGCCGGCAAGGGCCTGCCTGGTGCGGGCCAGGTGCTTGAGGTAAAGCTCCCGCCGCTCCGCCGTGCGCTTCGCGGGGTCGGGCGCTGCGGCCGACAACTGCCTCACCCGCTCGGCCACCTGCCGCATGGCGGCTTCCGCGCTCTGGGCGGCCAACGCGTGCTGTTCGAGGATGTCCAGGGCCTCCTGGACGGCGGCCTCATTGCCCCACGCGGCTGCCTGGACAGCCTCCTGCCAGGCCTGATCCGCGGCCGCCAGCGCCACCGCGCCCGCGGCCCGGGCAGAGGCAAACTGAAGCATCTCCGGCACTACAGCGGCGGCGTGGACCTCGTCCTCGGCATCCGGATAAACCGCGGCCGTGGCCAGGGGGGAACGTGAGTCCGGCTGGCCGAGCAGCGACAGCAATGCAAGCGTTGCCGCCGGACCGGCCTCGGGCCGCGTGCGCAGCAGCGGGCGGAATTCCGGCACCGGGGACAGGGTCAGTGGCGGCATTGCCCCGGCGCGGTCGTGCTTATCCCGCGCCTGTTCTGCCGCGGCGGCTTCCTTTTCCGCCTTTTCCTTGGCCTTGGCCGCCGTGGCCGCGGTCTGCTCCCGTTCCAGCCGCACCAGGGCATCAGCCCGCAGCGATCTCGCCTCCACAAGATTCCCGTCCAGCGCCAGGGCCCGGTCGCAAGCGCGGATGCACTCCGACCAGCGCCCCGCGGCGTGATGCTTCCGCGCCTCTTCCATGAGTTGAGTGGAAGAAGTCGGATCCTGCCCCATGGACTTCGTGGTCTGATCCAGGACCCGCTGGGTCTTGTCGAGGGCACGCTGCACCTTGTCCAAGGCCTTGTCGAGGCTCTCGAACAGCCCCGCCGAAGCCGTGGTCGCCAGCGTGATTGCCAGGAGCCCTATGGAAATGAACCGGAGTTGCATGGCATTTTCTCGTCACCCGTTCAAGCCAGATGACACATATTCAACTTGTATAAGCACGGTCGGCGACCACGCTCACGAACTTTCAATCACCAATCCCAAATTAGCAAAACCCCCACGCAATTGCCCGGAGCTGGCGAGACAATCAACCCGCCAGGGCCGCCGTCACGATCTCCTTCGCCTCGGCGACGATGGCCTGGAGGTGTTCGGCGCTCTTGAAGCTCTCGGCGTAGATCTTGTAGATGTCCTCGGTGCCCGAGGGCCGGGCGGCGAACCAGCCGTTCGCCGTGGTGACCTTGAGGCCGCCGATGGGGGCGTCGTTGCCCGGGGCCCGGGTGAAACGGCCGGTGATGGTCTCCCCCGCCAGGGTGGGGGCGGCCACCTTGTCGCCGGTAAGGGTCTTGAAGGCGGCCTTCTGCTCCGGCGTGCAGGCGGCGTCGATGCGCAGGTAGTAGGGCGTGCCGTGGGTCGCCGCCAGGTCCTGGTAGTAGCGGCCCGGATCCTTGCCGGTGACGGCGGTGATCTCCGCCGCCAGCAGGGCCAGAATGATGCCGTCCTTGTCCGTGGTCCACACCGTGCCGTCCCGGCGCAGGAAGCTGGCCCCGGCGCTCTCCTCGCCGCCGAAGCAGAGGGTCCCCGCCAAGAGGCCGGGGCTGAACCACTTGAAGCCCACGGGCACCTCGATGAATTTTCTGCCCAGGCCGGTGACCACCCGGTCGATGAGGCCGGAGCTCACCAGGGTCTTGCCCACGGCCACGTCCTGGCCCCACCGGGGCCGGTGGGTCAGGAGG
>CAZREY010000351.1:0-2815 GCA_964599015.1 uncultured Thiobacillus sp. | reverse complement strand
AGTTGTCCGCCACCTCCAGGCGCACGGCGTCGCCGAAGTGGCGGTGGGGCAGTTCGCCCTGGAGCTGCTCGCGCAGGTTCTTGTTCTCCTCGTCGTCCACGAACAGGTCGGAATTGCGGGTGACGCGGAACTGGTAGCAGCCCAGCACCTCCATGCCGGCGAACAGTTCGCCCACGTGGGCGTGGAGGATGGAGGACAGGAACACGAAGCCGTGGTCGCAGCCGGCGATGGCGGCGGGCATCTGGATCACCCGGGGCAGGCTGCGGGGGGCCTGCACCACGGCGCCGCCGGAGTTGCGGCCGAAGGCGTCCTTGCCCGACAGCTCCACGGCGAAGTTCAGGCTCTTGTTGAGGACGTTGGGGAAGGGATGGGCCGGGTCCAGGCCGATGGGGGTGAGCACCGGCATCAGCTCGCGGAAGAAGTAGTCCCGGATCCATTGGGCCTGGGTCTCGTTCCATTGGGTGCGGCGCAGGAAGCGGATGCCTTCGTCCGCCAGCATGGGCAGCACTGATTTGTTGAGCAGCTCGTATTGCCGCGCCACCAGGGCATGGGCCACCTGGGCCACCTGCTTGTAGACCTGGCGCACGGTCAGGCCGTCCGGCCCCTTCATGCCCGGGTTGAGGCGCAGCTGTTCCTTCAGGCCCGCCATGCGGATCTCGAAGAACTCGTCCATGTTGCTGGAGAAGATGCACAGGAAGCGCAGGCGCTCCAGCAGGGGCGTGTCCTTGTCTTCGGCCTGGGCAAGCACCCGGCGGTTGAATTCCAGGATGCCGAGTTCGCGGTTGATCAGGTGTTCGGGGGCGGGCAGGGGCAGGCTCATGGAGGGCTGTAACACATCGAGGATCGTCTGATGCTAACGTCAAACCCCGAGCTCCATCTATCTCGCCTCCATGACAGAAGTCGAACTCAAGCTTTCCCTGGACCCCGCCCAGGCGCCGTGCCTGCGCCGCCATCCGCTCCTGACCGGGACGAAGCCGGTGACCCGCCACCTGCACAGTGTCTACCTGGATACCCCCGCCTGGGACCTGATGGGGCGGGGCATCGCCTTCCGGGTGCGCAAGGCGGGCCGCCGATGGGTCCAGACCCTGAAGGCGGAGGCCGCCTCGGTGGGGGCCCTGACCCGCCGGCCGGAGTGGGAGGTTGAGTTGCCCCGTGGCCACCACGACCTGGGCCTGCTGCCCGGGGAGGCCCTCCTCCTGCTGCAGGGGGTGGATGTGGACCTCATCGGCCCGGCCTTCGCCACGGACTTCCGCCGCACCGTCTGGCTGCTGGCCCATGGCGGCGCGGAGATGGAGGTGGCCCTGGACATTGGGGAGATCCAGGCCGGTGGCCGGGCTCAGCCCCTGTGCGAGGTGGAAATCGAACTGAAGTCCGGTCCCCGGGAGGCCCTGTTCGATGCGGCCCTGGCCCTGCTGGAGCGGGTGCCCATGGGGGTGGAGCCCCGCAGCAAGGCGGCCCGGGGCTATGCCCTGGCCGGCGCCACGGCACCGGCTCCCATGAAGGCCCTGTCGCCCCGCCTGGAAAAGGACATGCCGGCCGGCCGGGCCTGGGTCCTGCTGACCGAGGCGGCCCTGGCCCAGATGGTGGGCAACGTGCCCGGCTTCCTCAATACGCCGGAGGAGATCGAATACCTGCACCAGCTGCGCATCGGCCTGCGGCGGCTGCGCACCATGGCCGGCCTGGCCGCCGGCGTCAACCATCCCGCCCCCCCCTGGGACGAGGCCTTGAAGGCCGTCATGGCGGACCTGAACGGGGCCCGGGACTGGGACGTGCTGATGGGCGAGACCCTGCCCAGGCTGGCGGGCGCCCTGGACGATGCCCCCCTGGGCCGCGCCATGGGGCGCCGCTTGGCGAAGGAGGCTGCGGCGGCCCGCGCCACGGCCCGGGACGCCATCGCCAGCCCGGCCTTCACCCGCCTGGTGCTGGAGACCGGACGGGACCTGCTGAGCCCGCCGCCCGGCCCCGAGCCCCTGGGTGAGTGGGCGGCAGCCTGCCTTGAGGCGCGCTGGCGACGGGTGCTCAAGCTGGGCAAGGGCTTCGACCGGCTTGACGCGGCCCAGCGCCACCGGCTGCGCATCGCCGCCAAGCGCCTGCGTTATACCGCGGATGTGCTGGGCCCGGCGTTCAAGGGGACAAAAGGCTTCATGTCCCGCCTCGGCAAGTTGCAGGACCGGCTGGGGGCCATGCAGGACAACGTGGTGGCCGGCCGCCTGCTGGCCGGCCTGCATGGCCGATCCGGCGAATTGCTGTTCGATGCGGGCCGGCTGGTGGGCCTGCTGGCCGCCGAGCGGGAAGGGCAGGGCCAGGGCGACGGCAAGGCCTGGCGCGCCCTGGCCCGCTCACGGCCGTTCTGGCGCGTGAGGCCGGAGATCAGGTCACGGAAGCGTTGAGGATTTCCCGGACGGCCTGAACCACCTCGGAGGCGGTCAGGCCCACCGGTCCGCTGCCTTTGGACACGGCCCAGTCCGCCGCCGCGCCGTGGAGCCACGTCCCCACCACCGCCGCGTGGTCCAGGCCCAGGCCCTGGACCGCCAGGGCGGCGATGATGCCGCACAGCACATCCCCCATGCCCGGCGCCGCCATGCCCGCGTTGCCCGTGGTGTTGCGCCAGGGGATGCCGTCTTCCCCCAGCACCAGGGTGGCATGGCCCTTGAGCACCACGGTGGCGTAATACCGCTGGCTCAGGGTGGTGAGGGCCGAGTATCGGTTCGCCTGGACCTGATCCGTCGATATGCCCAGCAGGCGGGCGGCCTCGCCCGGATGGGGCGTGATGAGGGTGGGGGCGCGGCGGGTGGCCAGGGTGGCGACGAGGGCC
>CAZREY010000350.1:0-2821 GCA_964599015.1 uncultured Thiobacillus sp. | reverse complement strand
AGGCGGTCCATGTAGGGCACGGACTGGAGGAAGGTCTTGTGCTCCGCCAGCTTCTCGGTGGCCCGGTGCAGCAGGCCGATGTGGGGGTCGGCCCGCTCGTTGACCTCGCCGTCCAGGTCCAGCACCAGGCGCAGCACGCCGTGGGCGGCGGGGTGCTGGGGACCAAAGTTCAGCGTGTAGTTGCGAATCTCAGCCACGGCCGGCATCTCCGTAGTTTTCCTCCCGCACGATGCGGGGTGTGACCTCCCGGGGCTCCACCGTGACGGGTTGGTAGATCACCCGCTTCAGGTCCGGGTCGTAGCGCATCTCCACATGACCGGAAAGGGGGAAGTCCTTGCGGAAGGGGTGGCCGATGAAGCCGTAGTCGGTGAGGATGCGGCGCAGGTCGGGGTGCCCCTCGAAGACGATGCCGAACAGGTCGAAGGCTTCCCGCTCGAACCAGTTCACCCCGGGCCAGACCTCCACCAGGGAGCCCACCACCGGCAGGTCGTCGTCGGGGCAGAAGGTCCGCACCCGCACGCGATGGTTCTTCTTCACCGACAGCAGGTGGGCCACCACGGCGAAGCGGGGGCCTTCATGGGCGCCATCCCTGTAGGCGGAGTAGTCCATGCCGCACAGGTCCACCAGGGTATCGAAGCCCAGACCGGCCTCGTCCCGCAGGCGGGCGCACACGGCCACCCAGTTTTCAGGGGCCACTTCCAGGGTCACCTCGCCCAGGGCCAGGGTGGCCTTGGCGATGTCCTCGCCCAGGGTTTCTTCCAGGCGCGCGAGCAGGGCTTCCGGTGTCAACGGCATGTCATCAGTCCTTTATCAGCGCGCGATGGTGCTGGTGCGCCGGATCTTCTTCTGCAACTGCACCAGGCCGTAGAGCAGGGCCTCGGCGGTGGGCGGGCAGCCGGGCACGTAGATGTCCACGGGCACGATGCGGTCGCAGCCGCGCACCACGGAGTAGGAGTAGTGGTAGTAGCCGCCGCCGTTGGCGCAGGAGCCCATGGAGATGACCCAGCGGGGCTCGGCCATCTGGTCGTACACCTTGCGCAGGGCCGGGGCCATCTTGTTGCACAGGGTGCCGGCCACGATCATCACGTCGGACTGGCGCGGGCTGGGACGGAAGACGATGCCGAAGCGGTCCAGGTCGTAGCGGGAGGCGCCGGCCTGCATCATCTCCACGGCGCAGCAGGCCAGGCCGAAGGTCATGGGCCACATGGAGCCGGTGCGGGTGTAGTTCACCACCGCGTCGACGCTGGTGGTGACGAAACCTTTTTCCAGGATGCCTTCGATGCTCATAGGTGTTCCGCCTTATTCCCAGTCCAGGGCGCCCTTCATCCACTCGTAGACGAAGCCCACGACGAGGATGCCCAGGAAGATCACCATGGCCACGAAGCCAAACAGGCCGATCTCCTCCAGCACCACGGCCCAGGGGAAGAGGAAGGCGATCTCCAGGTCGAACAGGATGAACAGGATGGCCACCAGGTAGTAGCGCACGTCGAACTTCATGCGCGCGTCCTCGAAGGCCTCGAAGCCGCACTCGTAGGGGGAGAGTTTTTCCGCGTCAGGCCGGTTGGGGGCCAGCAGCCAACCCGCCAGCATGGGAACCACGCCAATGGCTAGGCCCACCAGGATGAACATCAGAACCGGAAAATAGTTTTCGAGCATATTTCGCGCTTGGCGTCCGATCAGCTGGGCCACATGGCCACGCCACGAGACGTGGCAGGAAGGCGGCGAGTTTAGGCGTTATGCGGAAACGCTGTCAAGGAAAGCAATTCCAAAAAACCCATATACATCAATAAGTTAATAATTTTATTAAGGGGCCGATAAGGAAATTTGATGTTCGCCGTATGGGAATGCGCAGGCGCCGCGCAAGCACAAATTGCCCAAGCCCTTGATATAAGTCATGAATTTCTATTGAACGAACCCATACTCCCCGCACAAAAAACAAAACCCCGGCAAGCAAAGCCGCCAGGGTTCCATTCCACACGAGTTTATTCTGGTGCCGACGGCGAGACTCGAACTCGCACGACTTTCGTCACTGCCCCCTCAAGACAGCGTGTCTACCAATTCCACCACGTCGGCAAAACTGTCCGCCCGAGAAAGGACGGCTTTGTTACTTACTTGGGGATCGCTCCCGATTTATCCATTCCGCCCCCGGGCGCGACGGGCACTCCCTGGGGCTGGGGTACCGCAGGCGCCGTGGGCACCGCCACCGGCTTCGCGGCCTCATGCCGGGTGGCCGCGAAATAGGCCAGGCCCAGGCTGGTCAGGAAAAAGACCGTGGCCATGACGGCGGTGCTGCGGGACAGGAAGTTGGCGGAACCGCTGGCGCCGAACAGGCTACCGGAGGAACCGCTGCCGAAGGCAGCGCCCATGTCGGCGCCTTTGCCGTGCTGCAGCAGCACCAGGCCCACGACGGTGGCGGCCACCAGGATATGCAGGATCCAGACGATGAATTCCATGTGATTTCCTTGACTCTTTCCTCAGCCGGCCCGGCAGATGGCCAGGAATTCCTCGGCATTGAGAGAGGCGCCGCCGATGAGGCCGCCGTCGATGTCCGGCTGGCCCAGCAGTTCCGCGGCGTTGCCGGGCTTCATGCTGCCGCCGTACTGGATGATCAGGCCGTCGGCCACGGCGGCGTCCAGGGCGCGCACTTTGCCGCGGATGAAGGCGTGCACGGCCTGGGCCTGCCCGGGGGTGGCCGTCTTGCCGGTGCCGATGGCCCACACGGGCTCGTAGGCCACCACCGCCCTGGCCAGGGCGGCCACGCCGCTCTTGGCGATGACGGCGTCCAGCTGGCGCCCAACCACGGCCTCGGTGACGCCCCCTT
>CAZREY010000349.1:0-2826 GCA_964599015.1 uncultured Thiobacillus sp. | reverse complement strand
TCGTGGGCGGCCACCCCAGCGCCCTGGTGCTGGGGGACAACATCTTCTACGGCCACGACATGGCCCGGGACCTGCAAGCCGCCAGCGTCCGGAACCAGGGGGCCACGGTGTTCGCCTACCGGGTGCAAGACCCCGAGCGCTACGGCGTGGTGGAGTTCGACGCCCAGGGCCGGGCCGTCAGCCTGGAGGAGAAGCCCGCCCAGCCAAAGTCCCACTACGCCGTCACCGGCCTGTACTTCTATGACGCCCGCGTGGTGGACATCGCCAGGCAGTTGAAGCCCTCGGCCCGGGGCGAGCTGGAGATCACCGACGTGAACCGGCAATACCTGGAATGGGGCGAGCTCGATGTCTCCATCATGGGCCGGGGCCACGCCTGGCTGGACACCGGCACCCATGAATCCCTGCTGGAGGCCGGGCTGTTCATCGAGACCATCGAGAAGCGCCAGGGCCTGAAGATCGCCTGCCCGGAGGAGATCGCCTACCGCCAGGGCTACATCACGGCGGAGCAGGTGCTCAGGCTGGCCGAACCCCTCAGGAAGAACGGCTACGGCCAGTACCTGCTGGCCATGCTCAGCGAGCGGGTGTTTTGAGCGGGGAGTCGGGAATGGGGAGCAGGGAGTGGGAAAAGCGGGGGGGTGGCGGTTTTGCCGACTCCCCCTTTCCCACTGCCCACTCCCCCTGCGAAGGGAACTGAATGAACATCATCGAAACAACATTGCCCGGCGTGCTGCTCATCGAACCCAGGGTGTTCGGCGATGCCCGGGGCTTCTTCATGGAAAGCTGGAACAGGAAAACCTTCGCCGAGGCAGGCAAAGACGCGGGGCTGGACCTGGACTTCGTGCAGGACAACCACTCCCGCTCCGCCAAGGGGGTGCTGCGGGGCATCCACTACCAGTTGCACCAGCCCCAGGGCAAGCTGGTGCGGGTGGTAAGCGGCGCGGTGTTCGACGTGGCCGTGGACCTGCGCCGATCCTCGCCCCATTTCGGCCGGTGGGTAGGCTATGAGCTCTCCGCCGACAACCATCGCATGCTGTGGATCCCCCCGGGCTTCGGCCATGGCTTCCTGGTGCTGTCCGACAGCGCGGATTTCCTCTACAAGACCACTGCCTACTACGCGCCGGAATGGGACCGGGGTGTGCGCTGGGACGACGCGGACATGGGCATCCAGTGGCCCCTGGAGGGCATGCCCCCGGGGTTGCCAACACTCTCCGCCAAGGACCAGGTCCAGCCCCTGCTCAAGGACGCGGAGGTCTACCCGTGACCCCCACTCCCCACTTCCCACTCCCCACTTCCCCCATCCTCCTCACCGGCGCCAACGGCCAGGTGGGCTGGGAGTTGCGCCGCACCCTGGCCACCCTGGGCCATGTGGTGGCCGTGGACTCCAGGGCCATGGACCTGGCGGACCCGGACGCCATCCGCCGCGTGCTGGCGGCGGTGCGGCCCCGCGTCATCGTCAACCCCGCCGCCTACACCGCCGTGGACAAGGCGGAAAGCGAAGCGGAGCTGGCCCGCAAGGTGAACGCCGAAGCCCCGGGCATCCTGGCGGAAGCGGCGGCGAAATCCGGCGCCCTGCTGGTGCATTACTCCACGGACTACGTGTTCGATGGCAGTGGCGAGACCCCTTGGCGGGAGGACGCCCCCACCGGCCCCCTCAACGTCTACGGCGCCACCAAGCTGGCGGGGGAGCAGGCCATCGCCGCCAGCGGCTGCCGCCATCTCGTCTTCCGCACCTCCTGGGTTTACGGCGCCCGGGGCGCCAACTTCCTCCTCACCATGCGGCGCCTGATGCGGGAACGTCCGGAACTGAAGATCGTGGACGACCAGGTGGGCGCCCCCACCTGGTGCCGTAGCCTGGCGGAGGCCACGGCCCAGGTGCTGGCCCAGGTTGCGTCCCCCGGCCGGGGGGCGGACAAGCCCGACCCCTGGGGCGTGTATCACATGACCAATGGCGGCGAAACTTCCTGGCACGGCTTCGCCCGGGCCATCCTGGACCTGGAAGGCCTGGAGGCCCCGCCCCGCCTGGTGCCCATCCCCAGCGGCGATTACCCCACGCCTGCCCGCCGGCCCCTGAATTCCCGCCTGGACAACGGCAAGCTGGCTCGGGTGTTCGGTGTCCGCCTGCCGGACTGGCACGATGCCCTCAAGCTTTGCCTGGAAAAGACCGATTAGCTGCCCAACGCCCACTGACAACCCTGAGACAAATCCCATGAGCCTCTACCCCGTCATCCTCTCCGGTGGTTCCGGTACCCGCCTGTGGCCCATGTCCCGGTCCGCCCTGCCGAAGCAGCTCCTGCCTCTGGCCGGCGACAAGACCATGGTGCAGGAAACCGTGCTGCGCCTGGCCGGCGTGCCCGACATCGGCGCGCCCCTGGTGGTGTGCAACAACGACCACCGCTTCCTCATCGCCGAGCAGATGCGGGCCATTGGCGTGGACCCCCTGGGCATCTTTCTGGAACCCGTGGGCCGCAACACCGCCCCCGCCGCCGCCGTGGCCGCCCTGCACCTGATGAAGCGGGACCCGGAGGCGGTGATGCTGCTGCTGCCCGCCGACCACCTGATCCGCGACGTGGCCGCCTTCCATGCCGCCATCGGCGAGGGCCTCAAGGCCGTGGAAGCCGGTTATCTGGCCACCTTCGGTATCGTGCCCGACGCCCCGGAGACGGGCTACGGCTATATCCAGCAGGGCCAGCCCCTGGCCTCCGGTGGTGGCCGCCGCGTGGCCCGCTTCGTGGAAAAACCCGGCCGGGACAAGGCCCAGGCCGTCCTCGCCAGCGGCGACTATTTCTGGAACAGCGGCATGTTCCTGTTCCGCTGCGCCCAGTTCCT
>CAZREY010000348.1:0-2834 GCA_964599015.1 uncultured Thiobacillus sp. | reverse complement strand
ATGCTGGATTCCAGCATGAGCTACTCCTGCGGCTATTGGGCCCGGGCGGACAACCTGGAACAGGCCCAGCGGGACAAGCTGGACCTCATCTGCCGCAAGCTGGAACTGAAGCCCGGCGAGCACCTGCTGGAGATCGGCTGCGGCTGGGGTGGCCTGGCCCTCCACGCCGCCACCCACTACGGCGTGCGGGTGACCGGCGTCACCGTCTCCAAGGAGCAACGCACGCTGGCCCTGGAACGCTGCGAGGGGCTGCCGGTGAGCATCGAGCTCATGGACTACCGGGCCATCGAAGGCCGCTACGACAAGGCCGTGTCCGTGGGCATGTTCGAGCACGTGGGCAGGAAGAACTACCCGGCGTATTTCGACACCGTACACCGGGTGCTCAAGGAGGACGGCCTGTTCCTGCTGCACACCATCGGCAGCCACACCACCTCCGCCCATGTGGACCCCTGGATCGACCGCTACATCTTCCCCAACGGCAAGCTGCCCTCCGCCCTGGAACTGGCCGCCTATGTGGAAGGGGATTTCCTCATCGAGGACTGGCACAACTTCGGCCCGGACTACGACCGAACGCTCATGGCCTGGTGGGCCAACTTCGAGGCCGCCTGGCCCCGCCTCTCCGGCAAATACGACGAACGCTTCCACCGCATGTGGAAGTACTACCTGCACTGCTGCGCCGGCTTCTTCCGCTCCCGCCAGGGCCAGCTCTGGCAGCTGGTGCTGAGCAAGCGGGAACGCCCCGGGGTCTACCGTTCGGTGCGCTGAATGGCTGTCACCCTGCGCGCCGCCGCCCCGGCCGACCTGCCCCGGCTCAACGCCGTCATCGAGGCGGCGGTCATGACCTGGCGGCTGCCGGAACGGGTCAAGCGCCTGGCCCTGCCCACCTACCGCTATTCAAGCCAAGACCTGGCGCACCTGGAAATCGTGGTGGCGGAGCAGGGGCGCGGGGAGATCGTGGGCGTGGCCGCCTGGGAAGCGGCTGATCCCCGCGACCTGCCGCCGCCAAGCAGCGGCCTGTTGCTGCACGGCCTGTACGTGGATCCCCACAAGCAGGGTGAAGGCATCGGCACCCGGCTCCTGGAGTCGGCCGTGGCCGCCGCCTCCGCCCGGGGATTGGACGGCCTGCTGGTGAAGGCCCAGGCGGACGCCGAGGCCTTCTTTCTGGCGCGGGGCCTGGCGCGGCTGCCGGTCCAGGACCCGGCGCGGCACTATGCCCACCGTCTGTGGCGCGCGGCCGGCACCACCGCATGAATAGTCAATTTCTATCGGAATTCTTGATTATTTCTACTTCTCCTATGTTCCTGTCTGGTCTGTAATGGCCACAGGGCCCCAGGGCCAATCTTCACCATCCGCGGCGACGCGGACCTGAACAGGAGACGGATCATGACTTTGAGCCTTTACAGCACCATCAAGGCCTGGAAAAAGGAGAACGCCCGGGAAGCCTGCCGGACAGAGGCGGCGTCATCGCCCACCCGGCCCCAGGGGGCCGTGCAGCAGGAGACCTCCGCCTTCTACGCCGCCATCGCGGCCATGGGCTGCGGCTTGGGCGGCATGGCCTGCGCGGATACCATGGAGTCCAACAAGCCCTAGCCCGGAGCACGCCATGGAAATCGCCCGCCCCAGCCCGGAAACCCTGCGCGGCGCCTGGATCGCCCAGGCCCAGCTGCATCCCTGGGCGGCCCTGGGCCTGCTGGCGGCCGCCCTGGCCATGGTCTGGCTGGTGGCGGAGAGCGGTTGGCGCGTCTTCACCGGCGACGCGGAAGCAGCCCTGCGCCTGGGCATGCTGGGGGGCCTGGCGGGCTTCGCCGCCACCGCCCTGGGTGCCCTGCCCGGCATCGCCCTGAAGGGCCTGAACCAGCGGGTGGAGGACACCATGCTGGGCCTGGCGGCGGGCATGATGCTGGCGGCCAGCTCCTTCTCCCTCATCCTGCCCGGCCTGGAGGCGGGCGAGGGCCTCACCGGCAGCGCCCTGCTCGGCGGCTCCAGCGTCGTTTTCGGCCTGTTCCAGGGCCTGCTGCTGATGCTCGGCCTGGACCAGTTCACCCCGCACGAACACCCGCGCGGCGGCCCGTGCGGCCCCGGTTGCGAACGCATCGGCCGGGTCTGGCTGTTCGTCTTCGCCATCGCCCTGCACAACCTGCCGGAAGGCATGGCCATCGGCGTCAGCTTCGCCCAGGGCGACCTCGCCGTCGGCCTGCCGCTGACCAGCGCCATCGCCCTGCAAGACATCCCGGAAGGGCTCGCCGTCGCCTTCGCCCTCCGTGCCGCCGGCCTCGGCACCGGCCGCGCCGTGCTCATCGCCGCCGCCACCGGCCTCATGGAACCGATCGGCGCCGTGCTCGGCATCGGCCTCGCCAGCGGCCTTGCCATCGCCTACCCCATCGGCCTCGGCCTCGCCGCCGGCGCCATGATCTTCGTGGTCTCGCACGAAGTCATCCCGGAAACCCACCGCAACGGCCACCAGACCCCCGCCACCCTCGGCCTGATGACCGGCTTCGCCATCATGATGCTGCTCGACACCGGCCTGGGCTGAACCGGACCACCGCGCGCGGCACCGTCCGCGCGCGCACCCCGTCATTCCCGCGCACGCGGAAATCCAGCCCCACGAATCGACGACCCCCCCGCCATCCCACCGCCAACATCGACGGAGCCGGTTGTCTCGAAAATGGAATTGATGTTGAATCGCGGACAGCCCCAATAAACCGGACAGACCCGGACCAGAACCGACACCGCCAATCCGCGCACATATCAGCGAATGGCGGGAAGACAAGGGCAAGCAACGAAATCGGGAAGGCAGTGATCAACAACCGATGCGCCGTGCTGAACGGAATCTG
>CAZREY010000347.1:0-2907 GCA_964599015.1 uncultured Thiobacillus sp. | reverse complement strand
CGAGAAATCCCCCCTGCTTCCCTCCGAACGCCGCGCCGCCGCCTCCCTGGCGGGCATTTTCGGCCTGCGCATGCTGGGCATGTTCCTCATCCTGCCGGTGTTCGCCCTGTACGCGAAGGACCTGCCCGGGGGCGACGACCACACCCTGGTGGGCCTGGCCCTGGGCATCTATGGCCTCACCCAGGCCATCCTGATGATCCCCTTCGGCATGGCCTCGGACCGTTATGGCCGCAAGCCGGTGATCATCGTCGGCCTGGTGATCTTCGCCCTGGGCAGCTTCCTGGCCGCCTGGGCGGACACGCTGATGGGCGTGCTGGCGGGCCGGGCCCTGCAGGGGGCCGGGGCCGTCTCGGCGGCCGTCACGGCCCTGCTGGCGGACCTGACGCGGGAGGAGAAGCGCACCCAGGCCATGGCCATGATCGGCAGTACCATCGGCCTGTCCTTCGCCTTTTCCCTGGCCGCCGGGCCGGCCATCTACCGCTGGATCGGCGTGCCGGGCATGTTCGCCCTCACCGGCGTGCTGTCCCTGGCGGCCATTTGGGTGCTGAAGTACGTCACCCCCGACCCGGGCAAGACCGCCTTCCACTCCGACGCCCAGGCCAATCCCGCCCGCCTCAAGGACGTGCTGGGCCACCCCGAACTGCTGCGCCTGGACTGGGGCATCTTCGCCCTGCACGCGGCCCAGATGGCCATGTTCGTGGTGGTGCCCTTCGCCCTCGTGGAGGCGGGGGAGATGGCGGCCGAGGAGCATTGGCGGGTGTACCTGCCCGTGCTGCTGGGCAGCCTGGTGCTCATGGTGCCGGCCATCATCTATGGCGAGAAGCGGGGCGAGCTGAAGCGGGTGTTCGTGTCCGCCATCGCCCTCATGCTGGCGGCCCAGCTGGGCCTGGCCCTGAGCATGGACCTGTTCTGGGGCCTGGTGGCGGCCCTGTTCGCCTATTTCATCGCCTTCAATGTGCTGGAGGCCTCCCTGCCCTCCCTGGTCTCCAAGATTGCTCCGCCGGAGGCCAAGGGCACGGCCATGGGGGTGTACAACACCGCCCAGGCCTTCGGCCTGTTCTTCGGCGGCGTCGTGGGCGGCTGGCTGGCCCAGCACCAGGGCTTTTTCGCCGTGTTCGTGTTCTGCGACGTGCTCATGGCGATCTGGCTGGCGCTGGCCCTGGGCATGACGCCGCCGCCCCGGGTGAAGACCCAGCTGTTCCACGTGGGCCCCCTGGGCGAGGCCGAGGCCCGGGCCCTCTCCGCCAATCTCGTGGTCTTTTCCGGCGTGGAGGCGGTGACCGTGCTGGCGAAGGAAGGCTCGGTGCTGCTCAAGGTCAGCCAGATGGGCTGGGACGAGGAGGGCGTGCGCCAGCTTCTCCAGCACAAGGGCGGGCTGGAGACATAACGATCCTTGTCCGGTTCCCGGGGGGAGGGCCGGGTTCAGCGGGCGTGCCCATTTCGGGTATCCTTGGCCGCTTCCATCGAACCACCTCCTCGCATCAAAAGGAAAAAGCCATGGCATCTGTGAACAAGGTCATCATCATCGGCAACCTGGGGCGTGATCCCGAGATGCGTTACCTGCCCAGCGGCGATGCGGTGGCCAACCTGCGCATCGCCACCACGGACAAGTTCAAGGACCGCAACGGCGACATGCAGGAACAAACCGAGTGGCATTCCGTGGCCTTCTTCGGCAAGACCGCCGAGATCTGCGGCCAGTACCTGAAAAAGGGCAGCCAGGTCTATGTGGAAGGCAGCCTGCGCACCCGCAAGTGGCAGGACAAGGACGGCAATGACCGCTACACCACCGAGATCCGGGGCGACCGCATGCAGATGCTGGGCGGCCGGGGCGGCGGCGGTGGCGTGGCCGACTACGACAGCGGCGAGGGCATGGACACGCCGCCGGCCCGGAGCGGCGGGGGTGGCGGCGGCAAGTCCGGCCGGCCCAGCGACAGCGGCGGCGGCTTCGGCGGCCTGCCGGACGACGACATCCCGTTCTGAGCGGGTTGATCCGGCGTTGCCAGGGAAATCACCGGCCGTTCTGGCCGGTTTTCTTTTTCAGGACCCGGCCCGGGCATGCCGCTCCTGAGTCTGCCCGCGCGTTTCCTGGACCGGTTGCGGGGGCACCGTGTCGATCCCGAGCTGGCCGGGCTCGTCGCCTGGTCCGTCGACCAGGTGGACCCCCGCCTGCGCCAGGCGGGCGGCTACCCCCGGCGCTATGGGCCCTGCATCGCCCATGCCTGGGACTATTGCCGGCGGCTGGCGGACCAGGTGCCCGGGCCGGTGGCGCTGAACCGGCAGGCCTTCGCCCAGGATCCGGTGGTGCATGCCCTGTTCGGGTCGCCGGAGGGCATCGTCCAGGCCCTGGTCAGGAACAGGCCGGTGCGGGAATGGCGGTCGGCCACCCATGAGGAAGGGGAGGTGTTCGCGCTGATGGGGGTGCGGGCATGGGAGAAGGACATCCTCGGCATGGAGGACCGCGACGGGGTGCTGCATCGGGATGTGCCCCAGAAGGCCGTGTACTTCTCCGACCACACCTTCAGCAACCTGGGCGTCACCGAGGCCGAGACCCGCGCCCTGTTGGCGAGGCAGTTCATGGCCAGCCTGCTGGCGAGGGTGGCCGACAGGGTGGAGGAACTGCGCCAGCACAGGCAGCGCCTGGTACAGGCCCGGAATGAGTTGCTGGCCCGGCTGCATGCGCATCCGGGGAGCGGGGAACTCCGGGCCGCCCTCAAGCAGACCCTGGCGGACTTGAGCGCATCCGTGGCGGCCCTGGACCCCGGGCGACACGCCCATCATTTCGAGGCCGTGCTGCTGGGGCCAGAGCAATACCTGAGCCTGGACGTCTTGACCATGTCCCTGGATGCCATGGGCATCCACCGGGGGGAGAGGGATGATGCCCAGGCCCAGCGGCTGGACCTGCGGGAA
>CAZREY010000346.1:0-2908 GCA_964599015.1 uncultured Thiobacillus sp. | reverse complement strand
CTCGCCGGACACCACCACGTCGAAGCTTTCCGGGGTCTTGGCCACCACCGTCAGACACACGCCGTTGCAGGCGATGGAATCCCCCAGTTGCACGTCGCCCATGTCCAGTCCGCCGGCGGCGATGGTGACCCGGGCGTCGCCCCCCTGGGACTCCTGCAAATGGGAAACGTGGCCGACGGCCTGGATGATGCCTGTGAACATGAAAGGAGACGCCTTGCCTTATTTAAGAGCTGGAAGCCGCTATACGACCGCTAAATGCGGCCGAGCCGCAGGGAAAGGGGCCATTTTATGTTTTTAGGCGCGGCAAGGGAAACACCGGATGCCAGCCAGATGGAGGCCAGGCGATCCCGCAACGCCGGCAGGGGATCGTCTCCCGTTTCGCGACGGCAGGCCTTCACCGCGGACCAGGTGGCGAAATAGCCCAGGAGCTGGTCCAGGTTCCAGGCCGCGTCCATGGCGAAGGCGGGCCCTTCCAGTTCCCGGAAGGGAAAGTCCAGGTCCCGGTAGCCCGTCTCCACATGGCGGCGTTCCGGAGGCCAGTAGGGACCCAGCCGCTGGCCGTAGAACGCATCGATCACCTCGTCCAGGGCGGGCTCCACCCGCAGGCGCTCGTAGCACCAGATCGCCAGCACCCCGTCCGGCCTCAACACCCGTTTCACCTCGGCATGGAAGACCGGCAGGTCGAACCAGTGGGCCGCCTGGGCCACGGTGACCAGGTCCACGCTGGCTGATGGCAATCCCGGGGCCTCCGCCGGCGCCACACGGTAGTTCACCCTGGCATGGGGCCGGGCCTGGGCGATCTGGTCGACACTGGCGTCCGTGGCCTCCACCCTTTGGAAATGGGGGGCCAGGCCCAGGGCCGCCTGGCCGGAGCCAGTGGCGCAGTCCCAGGCCAGGGTCCGGCCGGGGGCCTGGGCCGCCAGCCAGGCGAACAGCGCCGCCGGGTAGTCGGGACGATAGGCGGCATAGTCCGCCGAATTACCGGAGAAATGATCCTTGAAGACGGGATCAGGGGCCGGGCTCATGCCGGACGCAAGGTCAGGCGCAGGTCCGCTCCCAGCAGGCGGGCATCGGTGAGGCGGAAGCCCCGCCGCCCGGCCATGTCCTCCAGGGCCGGCATATCGAACAGCCCCCGGGCCTCATGGCCCAGGACCAGGGGGGCCTGGTAGGCCACCCATTCGTCCACCAGCCCGGCCTGCAAGAGGGCCCCATTGAGGGTGGCCCCCGCCTCCGCGTGGACTTCATTGATGCCCCGGGCCCCCAGCTCCTCCAGGAGGGCGCGAATATCCACCCGGCCATCCGGCCCGGGCAGTTCCAGGACATGGGCCCCCGCCGCCAGCAGGACATCCCGCCGGGCCGGATCGGCCTGGGCGCACACCAGCACCGTTTCCCCTTCCCGCAGGATTTCCGCTTGCACGGGAGTGCGCAACTGGCTGTCCAGCACCACCCGCAGGGGCTGGCGCGTCGTTTCCACTTCCCGCACGTTCATCCGGGGGTCGTCCGCCAGCACCGTTCCCACGCCGGTGAGCACCGCGCATGCGCGGGCCCGCAGACGGTGCACATCGGCCCGGGCGGCGGGACCGGTTATCCATTTGGATTCGCCGTTCAACAGGGCCGTCTTGCCATCCAGGCTGGAGGCCGTTTTCAGCCGCACCCAGGGGCGGCCCCGGGTCATGCGGGCGATGAAGCCGATATTGAGTTCCACGGCCTCCGCCTCCAGCAGCCCCACCTCCACGCGGATGCCCGCCAGGGTCATCAGGGCGATGCCGCCCCCGGCCACCTGGGGGTTGGGGTCCCGCACGGCGGCCACCACCCGGGCCACGCCGGCGTCGATGAGGGCGTTGGCGCAGGGGGGGGTGCGGCCGTGATGGGAACAGGGCTCCAGGGTGACGTAGGCGGTGGCGCCCCGGGCCTGGTCCCCGGCGGCCCGCAAGGCGTGGACCTCGGCATGGGGCTCGCCGGCCCGCTCGTGCCAGCCCTCCCCCACCACCCGGCCGTCCTTCACCAGGACGCAGCCCACCCGGGGATTGGGACTGGTGGTGAACAGGCCCCGCTCGGCCAGGCGCAGGGCCCGGGCCATGCAGGCGTGGTCTTCGGCTGAGAACGGGAAATGGGGAGAGGGGAGTGGGGAGTGGGAATCCACGCTGGTGCTACCCCGACTACCCACTACCCACTTCCGACTTCCCACTATCCACTTCCCGGATCGCGTCGCGGAAATCGTCCACGTCCTGGAACGCGCGGTAAACGGAAGCGAAACGGATGTAGGCCACCTTGTCCAGGCGCTTCAACTCGTTCATCACCAGGTCGCCGATGAGGCGGGCCGGCACTTCCTTCTCCCCCAGGGCCAGCAGTTTCTGCACCACCCGCTCGATGGCTTCGTCCATCAGCTCCATGGACACGGGCCGCTTGTGCAGGGCCTTGCGGAACCCCTCCCGCAGCTTGTCCCGGGAGAACTCCTGGCGCTCGCCCGTGGCCTTCACCACCGCGGGTATGCGCACCTCGGCGGTTTCATAGGTGGTGAAGCGCTTGTCGCAACCGGCGCAGCGGCGGCGGCGGCGGATGGACATGCCATCCTCCGCCAGGCGGGTTTCCACCACCTGGGTATCCGTGGCGCCGCAGAAGGGGCACTTCATGGGGTGAGGCGGGAAACGGGAAACGAGAAAAGGGAAACGTGGGACATGGTTTTACGTTTCCCGTTTCCCATTTCCCGTTTCCCCTGGTTACTTGCCATACACCGGGAACGCCGCCGTCAGCCTGGCCACCTCGCCCTTCACACGCTCGATGACCGCCTCGTCGTTGGGGGCGTCCAGCACGTCGGCCACCAGATGGGCCAGCTTTTCCGCCTCCAGTTCCCTGAAGCCCCGGGTGGTCATGGCCGGCGAACCCACGCGAATGCCTGAGGTGACGA
>CAZREY010000345.1:0-2922 GCA_964599015.1 uncultured Thiobacillus sp. | reverse complement strand
GATGTGCTCGTTGGAGGTGTCGGCGCAGCAGTAGGGATAGAAGGGATGCTGGAAGGTGGAGCAGAGCATGACCCGTGGGTCGTCCCGGAAGATGGCCTCGGTGCCGTTGCCGTGGTGCACGTCGAAATCCACGATGGCCACCCGGTGCAGGCCATGGCGGGCCAGGGCGTGGGCCGCCGCCAGGGCCACGTTGTTGAAGATGCAGAAGCCCATGGCCTGGTTGCGGGTGGCGTGATGGCCGGGAGGGCGGCAGGCCACGAAGGCGCTTTCCACTTCCCCCACCATCACCAGGTCCACGGCATGCACCGCGCCGCCGGCGGCATGGAGGGCGGCCTCCAGGGTGTGGGGGTTCATGGCCGTGTCGCCATCCAGGTGCACCAGGCCCTCACTGGGGGCGGCGGCGAAGATGGCGTCAACGTAATCCGCGTCATGCACCAGAAGCAGTTCCTCGCGCCCCACCCTGGGTGCATGGCGGTGCACCAGGTAGTCGAACAGGTGGGCGGCGTGAAGGCGGTCGTCGATGGCCTTCAGCCTGGCCGGGCTCTCCGGGTGCCAGCTGCTCATCTCGTGCTTCAGGCAGGCGGGGTGGGTGATGTAGGCCGTATGCATGATTCAATGCCATGGATGTTGGTGCCGATAAACTCATTATCGCCCCACATCGCAGGCATTTCATGTTGCGGTAACCTCGGCGGGCATATGCTTTGCATGACGTCATAATCCCAAGCACCGTGGGCAGGTATCCGGCAACACGCCAGGATTGAATCCATTCAAACAACGGAAAGCACTTTCATGTCCCAGCACTATCTTCACCCCCTCCTCCATCCCCGCTCCGTGGCCGTGTTCGGCGCCAGCGACCGGGATGACTCCGTGGCGGGCATCATCTTCCGCAACATGGTGTCCTCGGGCTTCCGGGGCCAGGTCTTTCCCCTGAATCCCAAACGGGAGGAGGTGCTGGGGCACAAGTGCTACCCCACTGCCGCCGCCCTGCCGGAGACCCCGGAACTGGCCATCATCGCCACCCCCGCCGCCACCATCCCGGGCATCCTGGAGGACTGCGGCGGCCGGGGCATCAAGCATGCGGTGGTGCTGTCCGCCGGCTTCCGCGAGGTGGGCAAGGAAGGGGCGCTGCTGGAAGAAAAGGTGAGCCAGACCGCCAAGCGTCTGGGCATCCGCTTCATCGGACCCAACTGCCTGGGCATCCAGCGGCCGGCCATCGGCCTGAACGCCACCTTCGCCCTGGGCACCGCCCTGCCCGGGGACCTGGCCCTGGTGTCCCAGTCCGGCGCCATCTGCACAGCCATGCTGGACTGGGCCTCCTCCAACAGCATCGGCTTTTCCAGCGTCATTTCCACCGGCGCCTCGGCGGACCTGGATTTCGGCGAGCTGCTGGACTACCTGGCCCACGACCCGGCCACCAGGGGCATTCTCATGTACATCGAGGGCATCCGCGACGCCCGCCGCTTCATGAGCGCCCTGCGGGCCGTGTCCCGGGTCAAGCCCGTGATCATGGTGAAGGTGGGCCGCCAGGAGGCGGGCTCCAAGGCCGTGGCCTCCCACACCGGCGCCCTGGTGGGCTCCGACGCGGTGTTCGATGCCCTGGTGCGCCGGGCCGGCGTGGTGCGGGTGACCACCATCCTGCAGCTGTTCGCCTGCGCCCGGGCCCTGGCCGCCCACATCCGCCCCACGGGCAACCGCCTCACCATCCTCACCAACGGCGGGGGCCCCGGCGTCATGGCCACGGACCGGGCGGTGGAGATGGGCGTGAAGCTGGCCGAGCTGGGGCCCGAAACCATGGAACAGCTCAACGCCGCCCTGCCCGCCACGTGGTCCCACGGCAACCCCGTGGACATCATCGGCGACGCGGGCGCGGACCGCTATCGCGCCGCCCTCTCCGCCTGCCTGGCGGATCCGGGCGTGGACGGGGTGCTGGCCATGCTCACGCCCCAGGCCATGACCAAGCCCACCGAGGCCGCCCAGGCCGTGGTGGAGGTGGCCAAGGGTTCCAGCAAACCGGTGCTCACCTGCTGGATGGGGGAGAGCCAGGTGGCGGAAGGCCGCAAGCTGTTCAAGGAGGCGGGCCTGCCCTACTTCACCACGCCGGAGCCGGCGGTCGAAGTCTTTTCGTATCTCTCCGCCTTCTACGAGAACCAGCGCCTGCTCATGCAGACCCCGGGGCCCCTCTCCCACCAGGAACCGCCGGACGTGGAGGGTGCCCGGCTCATCGTCGAAAGCGCCCTGGCCCAGGGCCGTCACCTGCTGAACGAGGTGGAATCCAAGGCCCTGCTGTCCTCCTTCCACATCCCCGTGGCCCAGACCAGCATCGCCCGCAACCCCACGGAGGCCATGCTCATGGCCCAGCAGATGGGCTTTCCCGTGGCCATGAAGATCAATTCCCAGCAGGTGAGCCACAAGTCCGACGTGGGCGGCGTGCGCCTGGGCCTGTCCAACGGCCAGGCCGTGCGGGCCGCCTATTCGGGCATGATGAGCGAGGTGCACAAGCACGTGCCCGACGCCACCCTGGACGGCGTGGTCATCGAACCCATGGTGACCCGGCCCAATGCCCGGGAGGTGCTGGTGGGCGTGGTGACGGACCCGGTGCTGGGTCCGGTCATCGCCTTCGGCGCCGGTGGCGTGGACGTGGAGGCCTTCCAGGACCGGGCCGTGACCCTGCCGCCCCTGAACCGCTACCTGGTGGATGACCTCATCCAGCGCACCCGGGTCTCCAAGCTGCTGGGGGAATTCCGCAAGCGCCCCTCCGCCGACTTCACGGCCGTGGAACAGGTGCTGCTGCGGGTCTCGGAAATGGTGTGCGAGCTGCCCTGGATCGCCGAGCTGGACATCAATCCCCTGCTGGTGGACGAGCATGGCGCCATGGCCGCCGACGCCCGCATCGTCATCGCCGCCCGCACCCCGGGGGCGGAC
>CAZREY010000344.1:0-2940 GCA_964599015.1 uncultured Thiobacillus sp. | reverse complement strand
ATCGTTCTCGATTCGCTCGGGGTCGCGGAGCCCGTCCAGGTCGTCGGCCCGGTCCACCATGGCGTACTCCGTGTCGTAGGCGATGGCCCAGAACATGTTGGCCACCAGCAACAGCCAGGCCATGGGCGGGACGGCCCCCAGGTGGGCGGCGAAGGCCATGGGGATGCCGAAGCCGAAGGCGATGCCCAGGTAGGCCTGGGGGATGGCGAAAAAGCGCTTGGTGAAAGGGTAGGAGGCGGCCAGGAAGGCGGCGGCGAAGGAGAGCTTGATGAGCAGCCAGTTCTTCAGGGGCAGGATCAGCAGGAAGGCCAGGAGGGCCAGCACGGCGGCCAGGATGAGGGCTTCCTTCGTGCTCACCCGGCGGGCGGCCAGGGGGCGGTTCCTGGTGCGCTCCACGTGGGGGTCGAAGTCCCGGTCGGCGTAGTCGTTCACCACGCAGCCGGCGGAGCGCATGAGCACCACCCCCAGCAGGAAGATCCACAGCACCATCCAGTCCGGCCGGCCGCCGCTGGACAGCCACAGGCCCCACAGGGTGGGCCAGGCCAGCAGCAGGATGCCGATGGGCTTGTCCAGCCGCATCAGCTTTTCGTATTCGTTCAGGCGCTCGGTCAGGGTCATGGCAGGTTCAACACCTCGGGCAGAAACACTTCCGTGACCAGGATGGGTCGCGCATCGAGGGCGAACAGGGAGCGGCGCGCCCACAGGCTGGCGGGGGCCCGGGCCACGTGGGCGCAGGCCTTGCGGTACAGCGGGTGGCGACGGTCCAGGCGCTTGAACTCCAGGGGCTGGCGCCGGACGCGGGGGTTGGAAAACAGGGCCGCGCCCAGGGGGCGGTTGCCCAGGCCGGCCAGGCCCACCCAGGGGCCCCGCAGGCCTTCCCGGGGGATCACGCTGTGGGCGAACACCAGGGGGGTGTCGCCGCAGCGCAGCAGGACCTCCCGGATCATCGCCAGACGGCCTGGGGAAAGCCCCAGCAGGCCCGCCTCGTCCCCATGGGCGGGGCCCGCCGACTGGCTCAGGCGCGCCACGTTGAAGGCCGGGCAGGCTCGCATCAGGGCGTGGGTCAGCGAGCCCGGCGTCCGCAGCCAGCGGCGGTAAGGGGTGTCGCGGAGGAGATGGGGCTGCCAGCTGTCCATGGGGCGAGGAACGGAAAAACCGGCGAATTATGCCATTCCCCGTCCGCCGGGCCGGTGGTGATGTACCAGCTGCCCTGGGTGGGATGGCCCGGTGTGCCGTCGGCCGTTAACCAAAATAATCCAGGACAGGAACCACACGGCCGAACGAGGAGACCACGATGCGCCGACTGATCCGGGGACTGCTGTCCCTGCTTGTCCTGATATCCACCCTCGCATCCGCCGCCGGCGGCGGCCTGCTGTTCGCGGTGAACGAGGGCACATCCAGCACCACCGACGCCATGTTCCGCCGGGACAAATACGCCGATCTGGCCGCCCACCTGTCCCGGGCCGTGGGCCAGCCGGTCAAGACCGAAACCTCCAACATCCTGCCCATCCTGCTGCGCAACCTGGATCGCCAGCGCTATGACGTGCTGCTGGTGCGGCCCAGCCACATCTCGGCCCGGGCCATGCGCGACCAGGGCTACCGCCTGCTGGTGGCGGCCCGGGGCGAGGCCAGGGTCCACTTCATCGTGCGCGGCGACTCGCCCCTCAAGTCCCTTCGGGACCTGCGCGGGCGCTTCATCGTGTTCCCCGAGGACCTGGCCTATCCCACCGCCCTGGGGCTGGCGGTGTTGCGGGATGCCGGCATCGACCCCACGGCCGGGCGCATGCAGTACATGAACCGCCAGGAGGCGGTGGGCTACGCCGTGAAGGAAAAGCTGGCCGACGCGGGGGTGGTGATTTCCTACTCCAAGGTGGGCAGGGACTGGGAAAAGGAAGGCGGGCGCTTTCTGCATACGCGGGGCAATCTTCCCTACTGGTCCATCCTCGTATCCCCCAGGGTGGACGCGCCCACGGTGGAAAGGCTGCGGGCCGCCCTGCTGGCCCTGGAGCAGACGCCCAAGGGGCGGGACATCCTGAAGCAGATCGGCATCAACGGCTTCGTGCCGGGGGACCAGCGGGCCTATCTGGACATGCTCGACTGGGTGGATGGCGGGCGCGGCGGGGTAGGTGTCAGGCCTTGAGGCAGTCCAGGCCACGGGGCAGCCAGCGCTTCAGATGCCGGCGCACCGATTCCGGGTGCCGCTCCAGCAGTTCCTCCGCCGCGTTCCGGGCGGCCTCCAGCAGGTCCAGGTCCCCGTCCAGGTCGGCGAAGCGCAGCATGGGCACGCCGCTCTGGCGGGCCCCCAGGAATTCGCCCGGCCCGCGCAGGCGCAGGTCTTCCCGGGCGATGGCGAAGCCGTCGGCGTTGTCCTTGATGATGCGCAGGCGCTGCTTGGCGGTGTCCGACAGGGGGTCGCCGTAGAGCAGCAGGCAGGCGGATTCCCGCTGGCCCCGGCCCACCCGGCCCCTGAGCTGATGCAACTGGGCCAGGCCGTAGCGCTCCGCGTGCTCGATCACCATGAGGGCGGCATTGGGCACGTCCACGCCCACCTCGATGACCGTGGTGGCCACCAGCAGGTGCAGCCCGCTGGCCTTGAAGGCGGCCATGACGGCGGCCTTCTCCTCCGCCTTCATGCGCCCGTGCACCAGGCCGATGTCGAGTTCCGGCAGGGCCGCCGTCAGCTCCGCGTGGCTTTCCTGGGCCGCCTTGAGCTGGAGCTTCTCCGATTCCTCCACCAGGGGGCAGACCCAGTAGGCCTGGGCGCCGGACAGGCAGTAGTCCCGCAGGCGGCCGATGACCTCGTCCCGCCGCCCCAGGGACAGCACCTTGGTGGCGATGGGGGTGCGCCCCGGCGGCAGTTCGTCGATGACGGACACGTCCAGGTCCGCGTAGTAGCTCATGGCCAGGGTGCGCGGGATGGGCGTGGCCGACATCATCAGC
>CAZREY010000343.1:2284-2944 GCA_964599015.1 uncultured Thiobacillus sp. | reverse complement strand
CAGGACGGCCAGGCGGATACTGGCGGGGCGGCCGTAGTCGAACAGCAGGTTCATGGCGGCCCGCACGCTGCGGCCCGTGTTGAGCACGTCGTCGATGAGCAGGATGCGCCGGTCTTCCACGTCGAAGGGGATGCGGGAGGGTTTCACGTCGTCGTGGAGGCCCCGCTGGGTGTAGTCGTCCCGGTAGAAGGAGGTGTCCAGGGTGCCGCTGGGCAGGTGCCCCAGGTTCAGGCGCTGGACCAGGGCCTCCATGACCCAGACGCCGCCGGTGTGCATGCCCACCAGGGCCTGAGGTTGCCATCCCCCGGGGCCGGTGTCGGGCGATATCTGACCGGCGAGCTGGTCGAAGAGTTGTTCAAGCGTGGGCAGGTTCATTGCTGACTCGATCCAGAAGGTCTTGCAGGATTTGCTGGGCCGCCAGGGTGTCGTCCAGGCCCTTGCGCGAGCGACCCTTCACCCCCGCCTCCCGCAGGCGCAGGTCGGCGTCGAAGGAGGTGAGGCGTTCGTCCACCAGGGTCACGGCCAGGCCGAAGCGGCCGTGGAGCTGGTTGGCGAAGCGCCGGGCGCGGCGGGTGAGCTCGTGCTCCTCCCCGTCCATGGACAGGGGCAGGCCCACCACCAGCCCCGTGGGCTGCCATTCGGCGATGAGGGCGGCGATGC
>CAZREY010000343.1:0-2274 GCA_964599015.1 uncultured Thiobacillus sp. | reverse complement strand
GGCCGAAACGGGTGTCGTTGTCTTCCGCGTCGATGACTTCCAGGGGGTGGGCCAGGCGGGTTTCCCAATCGCCCACGGCCACGCCGATGCGCCGGGTGCCGAAGTCGAAGGCCAGCAGAGCCCCCTTCATGCGTGGCCGGCTTCCTCGGAGAGCATGGACAGGTCGATGCCCAGCAGGTGCATGGCGGCGGCGAAGCGCTCCTCCGGCGGCAGCTTGAAGATCACCTCCGGGTCCGCCTTCACCGTCAGCCAGGCGTTCTGCTTGATCTCGTCCTCCAGCTGGCCCGGCCCCCAGCCGGCATAGCCCAGGGTCACCATGATCTCCTTGGGGCCCTCCTGGCGGGCCGTGGCCTCCAGGATGTCCTTGGAGGTGGTCAGGCCCACCCGGTCGTTCACCGACAGGGTGGAACCCCACTCGCCCACCGGGCGGTGCAGCACGAAGCCCCGCTCCACCTGCACCGGCCCGCCGTAGTAGACGGTGGCCTTCTTCAACTGCTCGTCCGTCAGGTCCAGGCCGATCTGGGTGAACAGGGTTTCCATGTCCAGCTCGATGGGGCGGTTCACCACCACCCCCAGGGCGCCCTGCTCGCCGTGGTCGCACACATAGGTCAACGTGCCGGCGAAATTGGGGTCCAGCATGTTGGGCATGGCGATCAGGAAGTGGTCGGTGAAATTGGCGTTTTCCATGGGGCATTCCACAAAGGGTGATTCATTGTAACCCTCCCGCCGGGACCTCAAAATGCGCCCATGGAATCCGCCCTCGTCTGGTTCCGCAGGGACCTGCGCCTGCACGACAACGCCGCCATCGGCGCCGCCCTCCAGGCAGCCGACAGGGTCCATTGCGCCTTCATCTTCGACGCCGACATCCTGGCCGCCCTGCCGGACAAGGCCGACCGGCGGGTGGCGTTCATCCACGCCGGCGTGGCCGCCCTGAAGGCGGCGCTGGAGGCCCGGGGCGGCGGCCTGCACGTGCTGCACGGCAGCGCCCGCCGGCTCATGCCGGAACTGGCGGCCCGCCTGGGGGTGGAGTCGGTGTTCGCCGCCCGGGACTACGAGCCCTTCGCCCGGGAACGGGACCAGGCCGTGGCCCGGTCCCTGGCGGACCAGGGCCGTGCCCTGCACCGGGTGAAGGACCAGGTGGTGTTCGACACGGACGAAATCCTGACCGCCGCCGGCAAGCCCTTCCACGTCTTCACCCCCTACAAGCGGGCCTGGCTGGCCCGGGTGGATGCCGCCGCCCTGGCGCCCCACCCATTGGAGGAACTCCTGCATCGCCTGGCGCCGGATGGGGCCGGCCCCCTGCCCAGCCTGGCGGACCTGGGTTTTGAAAGCCCCAACCTGGCGGAGGTGGGCATCGTCCCCGGCGAGGCCGGCGCCCGGGCACGGTGGCAGGATTTCCAGCCCCGCCTGGACCGTTACCGGGGCGCTCGCGATTACCCCGCCGTCAAAGGGCCGTCCTACCTGTCCGTGCACCTGCGCTTCGGCACGATCTCCATCCGGGAGCTGGCCCGCTTTGCGTTGGAGCGGGGCGGGGAAGGGGCCGAGACCTGGCTATCGGAACTCATCTGGCGGGAGTTCTACCAGATGCTGCTGTGGCATTACCCGGAGACGGTGGGCCATGCCTTCCAGCGTAAATTCGACGCCCTGCCCTGGCCCAATCCCCCCGGCCATTTCGAGGCCTGGTGCCAGGCCCGCACCGGCTACCCCATCGTCGACGCGGCCATGCGCCAGCTCAACCAGACGGGCTACATGCACAACCGCCTGCGCATGATCGCCGCCAGCTTCCTGGTGAAGGACCTGCATGTGGACTGGCGCCGGGGCGAGGGCTATTTCGCCAGGAAGCTGCTGGACTACGACCAGGCCGCCAATGTGGGCGGTTGGCAGTGGAGCGCGGGGGTGGGCACGGATGCCCAGCCCTGGTTCCGCATCTTCAATCCGGTGACCCAGTCGGAGCGGTTCGATCCGGAGGGCAGGTTCATACGGCGGTATGTGCCGGAGCTGGCGGGGGTGCCGGACAAGTTTGTGCACGCGCCTTGGAAGATGCCTGCTGGCGAGCAGGAGCGGTGTGGGGTGGTGATTGGGCGGGACTATCTATTGCCCATCGTGGACCATGCCCGGGCACGGGAGGTGACGTTGGCGTTGTTCAAGGGAGTGGGTTAGCCCCTCCCCCGCAGGCGGGGGAGGGGTTGGGGAGAGGGCCGGGGTTGGCTTTATCTGACCGTTTCCACGTAAGGCCAGGGTGATTGGCCGGGGGTGCCCGGCAGCACGTCACTT
>CAZREY010000342.1:481-2963 GCA_964599015.1 uncultured Thiobacillus sp. | reverse complement strand
TTAAACCATTTAACAGTGCCAGTGGCCATTGAAACTACTCCTCCAAGAAACGGGATATCCGTTCAGCCAGGCTTTTGTTTCACAACCAAGGCCAAACGGCGGCTTTTTACCCGCCCTTTCGCCTCATCGTCAATCACTCGAAACCGCGGCTTGAAAAAAAAGTGGCGGGCTCCACAATCACTCCTAACCAAGCCAACGAAAAACCCCTGAGCAGACATGGCCGTCAGGCATAAAGAGGAATCGGCATTCGCGACGGAACTCATCCCCGCCGAGCCGCCGCCATTGTTTAAAGTTTTGCTGCTGAATGACGATTACACGCCCCTGGAGTTCGTGGTGAAGGTGCTGGAACAGTTTTTTTTCATGGACCGCGAACAAGCTACCGTGGTCATGCTCAAAGTGCATAATGAGGGTGCGGGGGTGGCAGGCGTGTTTCCCAGGGATGTGGCCGAATCGAAGGTTCATCAGGTCATGGGGTATGCCCGCAGTCACCAGCACCCATTGCAGTGCGTGATGGAGGAAGATCGATGATTGCCCAGGAGTTGGAAGTCAGTCTGCATATGGCCTTCATGGAGGCCCGGCAGAAGCGCCACGAGTTCATCACCGTGGAACACCTGTTGCTGGCCATGCTGGACAATCCCTCCGCCGCGGAGGTGTTGCGAGCGTGTGCCGCGAATATCGACGACCTGCGCAAGAAGCTCACCGATTTCATCGAGCGCCATACCCCCTGCGTCCCCGGCGAGAGCGAGGTGGATACCCAGCCCACCCTGGGCTTCCAGCGGGTCATCCAGCGGGCCATCCTGCATGTGCAGTCCTCCGGCAAGAAGGAGGTCACGGGCGCCAACGTACTGGTGGCCATTTTCGGTGAAAAGGATTCCCACGCCCTGCATTTCCTCACCCAGCAGGGTCTGACTCGTCTGGACGTGGTGAACTTCATCTCCCACGGCATCGCCAAGACCCCTCAGGAGGCCGCTCCGGCCAGCCGCAACGAGCCTGCCGGCGAACAAGGCGAAGTGGATGAAAAATCCGCCTCCCCCCTGGACTCCTTCACCGTCAACCTGAACGCCCAGGCCCTGGCCGGCAAGATAGACCCCCTCATCGGCCGCGACGTGGAACTGGAACGGGTCATCCAGACCCTGTGCCGCCGGCGCAAGAACAATCCCCTGCTGGTGGGCGAGGCCGGCGTGGGCAAGACCGCCATTGCCGAGGGGCTGGCCCGGCGCATCATCATGAATGATGTGCCCGACGTGCTGGAAGGCGCCACGGTCTACGCCCTGGACATGGGCGCCCTGCTGGCGGGCACCAAGTACCGGGGTGACTTCGAGCAGCGCCTCAAGGCGGTGATCAAGCAGCTGTCCGGCAATCCCAAGGCCATCCTGTTCATCGACGAGATCCACACCGTCATCGGTGCCGGCGCCGCCTCCGGCGGCACCCTGGATGCCTCCAACCTGCTGAAGCCCGCCCTCTCCTCCGGCCAGTTGCGCTGCATCGGCGCCACCACCTACAACGAGTTCCGGGGCATCTTCGAGAAGGATCATGCCCTGTCCCGCCGCTTCCAGAAAGTGGATGTGAAGGAACCCTCCGTGGAGGAGACCGTGGCCATCCTGAAGGGGCTCAAGTCCCGCTTCGAGGCCCACCACAACGTCAAGTACACCCAGGGTGCGCTGTCCACGGCGGCGGAACTGTCCGCCCGCTTCATCAACGACCGCCACCTGCCGGACAAGGCCATCGACGTCATCGACGAGGCCGGCGCGGCCCAGCGCATCCAGCCCAAGTCCAAGCAGAAGCGCATGATCACCCCCAGGGAGATCGAGGACATCGTCGCCAAGATCGCCCGGGTGCCGGCCAAGACCGTGGCCAGCGACGAGCGCAACGCCCTGAAGAAGCTGGATCGGGACCTGAAGGCCGTGGTGTTCGGCCAGGACGCGGCCATCCAGGCCCTGGCTACCGCCATCAAGATGTCCCGCTCCGGCCTGGGCAACCCCACCAAGCCCATCGGCTCCTTCCTGTTCTCCGGCCCCACCGGCGTGGGCAAGACGGAAGTGGCGCGGCAACTGGCCTTCACCCTGGGGGTGGAACTGATCCGCTTCGACATGTCGGAATACATGGAGCGCCACACCGTCTCGCGCCTTATCGGCGCGCCCCCCGGCTACGTGGGCTTCGAGCAGGGCGGCCTGCTTACCGAGGCCATCACCAAGCATCCCTACGCGGTGCTGCTCCTGGACGAGATCGAGAAGGCCCATTCGGATATCTTCAACGTGCTGCTTCAGGTCATGGACCACGGCACCCTCACGGACAACAACGGGCGCAAGGCCGACTTCCGCAACGTCATCATCATCATGACCACCAACGCGGGGGCGGAGGCCATCACCAAGACCGGCATCGGCTTCACCCAGAGCAAGACGTCCGGCGACGAGATGGCCGAGATCAAGCGCCTGTTCAGCCCGGAATTCCGCAACCGCCTGGATGCCACCATCTCCTTCGC
>CAZREY010000342.1:0-471 GCA_964599015.1 uncultured Thiobacillus sp. | reverse complement strand
GCCCCCCTGTCGGAAGAGATCATCCTGCGGGTGGTGGACAAGTTCCTGCTGCAACTGGAAGAGCAGCTCCATGCCAAGAAGGTGGAGGTCCACTTCACCGATGGCCTGCGCAAGTGGCTGGCCGGCAAGGGCTTCGATCCCCTCATGGGCGCCCGTCCCATGGCCCGCCTGATCCAGGACACCATCCGCAAGGCCCTGGCCGATGAACTGCTGTTCGGCCGCCTGGCTGACGGCGGCGAGGTGACGGTGGATGTGGACGGGGCCGGGGAAATCCGGCTGCACATAGGCGAGGAACAGCAAGACCAGACTCAGGATGAGACCCTGACCACGGCCTGAAGCCCACGCCTGTTTATGAAAACGCCCGGTCGAGCCGGGCGTTTTTCATTCGGGATTCGTCGATCTCAAAGCATGTGCGAAGCCATGCCGTCCGCCAGCTTGGGCTCGAACCAGGTCGACTTCGGCGGCATGACC
>CAZREY010000341.1:0-2964 GCA_964599015.1 uncultured Thiobacillus sp. | reverse complement strand
ATGAACTCGCAGGCGGCGAAGGCGTCGCCGCGATGGCCCGAGGCCACGGCCACCAGGACGATGGGGTCCGTGGGGGCCAGGGGCCCCACCCGGTGGATGACGCACCAGTCCAGCACCTCCCAGCGGCCCCGGGCCTCCTCGACAATGCCCGCCAGGGCCTTCTCGGTCATGCCCGGATAGTGCTCCAGGGTCATGGCGGACACGCCCTGGCCCTCGTTGATGTCCCGCACCAGGCCCAGGAAGGCGGCCACCGCGCCCACCTTGGGGTTGGCGCGGTGCAGGGCCGCCACTTCCGCGGCCAGGTCAAAGGCTTCGGTCTGCACCTGGATCTTCATGTCTGTCTTCATCCCATGGGTCAACAACTGTCATGGCCATAATCTTGCTACGATTTGGCCCAATAAAAACCAATTCCAAACCTCCGGAGCTGTATTGAGCCTCTCCGCCATCCTCGGCCTCGTCAGCGCCCCGCCGGACACCAGCCTGCTCTACAGCGGCACCTATCACCCAGGGCTGGTGGCCCTGTCCATCGCCATCGCCGTCTTCGCCGCCTACGCGGCCCTCGGCGTTGCCGGCCACATCGGCTCAAGCCGGTCCGGGCGGGAGAAATGGATATGGACCCTGGTGGGCGCCCTGACCCTGGGCTGCGGCGTGTGGGCCATGCACTTCATCGGCATGCTGGCCTTCACCCTCCCCTGTGCCGTCAGCTATGACCGGGGCATCACCCTGCTGTCCATGCTGCCCAGCATCCTGGCCAGCGGCCTGGTGTTGCGGCTCGTCAGCCGGCCCGGCCTGCCCCGGGGCCTGTTGCTGGCGGGGGGGACGTTGCTGGGCACGGGCATCGGCGCCATGCACTACAGCGGCATGGCCGCCTACCGGCTGGACGGCCTGGTGCGCTACGACCCTTTCCTGTTCTGGCTGTCCATCGCCGTCGCCATCGGCCTGGCCATCCTGGCCTTGTGGGTGCGCGCCCGCCTGCCCCGTCACTTCAAGCTCTCCCCCCGCCTGTTCGAGGGCCTGAGCGCCCTGGTCCTGGGGGCGGCGGTGTCGGGCATGCACTACACGGCCATGGCGGCCGCCTATTTCATCAGCGACGGCCGCCCCGACCTGCCGGACTCGGGCCTGACCCCCACCTTCCTGGCCCTGTCCATCGGCGTGACCGCCTCCCTGCTGATCGCCGTGGTGCTGGCCACCACCCTGGCCTATCGCCAGCGGGACCTGGCGCGGCGCATCCAGGCCAGCGAACAGCGGGTGCGCCGCATCCTGGAAACCACCCAGGAAGGCTTCATCATGACTGACACGAATGGACTGCTGCTGGAGGTCAACCCGGCCTTCGCCCGCATGATGGGCACGGATGCCGGTCGCCTGGTGGGCCGATCGCTGCTGGACCTGGCCAGCGGACGGCATCTGGACCAGATGGTGAACGAGCTGCGCCAGCGCCTGCGGGGCGTGCAAAGCAGCTACGAGACCGAGTTGACGCGCGCCGACGGCACCGAGCTGCCCTGCAAGATCAGCGCCACGCCCATCCTCGACGACCAGGGCCGGGTGAGCGGCGCCTTCGCCCTGGTGAGCGACCTGTCCAGCCGCCGCCAGTACGAAGCCTACATGCGCCAGGTGCTGGCCATGTTCGAGAACACGGCGGAGGGTGTCGTGTTGACGGATATCCACGGCGCCATCATCTCCGTGAACCCCGCCTTCACCCGGATCACGGGTTACAGCGAGGCCGAGGCCCTGGGCAGCAACCCCCGCATCAAGCAGTCCGGACGACACGACACGGCCTTCTATAGGCAGATGTGGGAGGAGGTCATGGCCACGGGCCACTGGCAGGGAGAGCTATGGAACCGCCGCAAGAACGGGGAGATCTACCCCGAGTGGCTCACCATCAGCGCCGTGCACGACGACACGGGCGACATCCAGAACTTCGTGGGGGTGTTCTCGGACATCAGCCACATCAAGCGCTCCGAGGCGGAACTGGAACGCCTGGCCCATTACGACCCCCTCACCGAGCTGCCCAACCGGGCCCTGCTGGGCGCCCACCTGGGCCATGCCCTGGACCGGGCGCGGAGGCATGGCGAGCGTGTCGCCGTCATGGTGCTGGACCTGGACGGCTTCAAGACGGTGAACGACAGCCTGGGCCACCCAGCCGGCGACCTGCTGCTGCAAAAGGTGGCCGCCCGCCTGCGGGAAATCCTGCGCAAGGAGGACACGGTGGCCCGGCTTGGGGGGGATGAATTCGCCGTGGTCGTGGAATCCCTGGGCCCCCAGGTCAACCCCGGCGTGATCGGCGAAAAGATCATTGAGGCCGTGGCCGCCCCCCTAGACCTCCAGGGCCACAGCGCCCTGGTGACGGCCAGCTTGGGCATCGCCCTGTTCCCGGACGACGGCGGGGACGCCACCACCCTGCTCAAGGCGGCGGACACGGCCATGTATGCCAGCAAGCAGGCGGGCCGCAACACCCTGCGGTTCCACCACGCGGACATGACCCAGGCCGCCCACCAGCGCCTGGCGCTGGAGCAGGGCCTGCGCCGCGCCTTGGAACGCTGCGAACTGGAGGTGTGGTACCAGCCCCAGTTCGCACTGCGCGGCGGGCGGTGCGTGGGTGCCGAGGCCCTGGTGCGCTGGCGGGATCCGGCGCGGGGCCTCATCCCCCCCGACCAGTTCATTGCCCTGGCGGAAGAAACCGGACTGGTGCTGCCCCTGGGGGAGTGGGTCCTGCGCCGGGCCTGTCAGGACGCGTTGCGCTGGCGGGAACAAACCCTGGAGTGCGGCAAGCTCTCCGTCAACGTGGCCGGCCCCCAGATCGAGCGGGGGGACTTCGCCGCCACCGTGCGCCAGGTGCTGGCGGAAACAGGCCTGCCCCCCAACCGGCTGGCCCTGGAGATCACGGAGAGCTTCCTGCTGCGCAACGCCGAACAGGCCATGGCGGTGGTGGCCCGGTCGTAGGGCACGCGGCGGGTGATGGTGTAG
>CAZREY010000340.1:0-2968 GCA_964599015.1 uncultured Thiobacillus sp. | reverse complement strand
AGCAGATCCATGAGCATGTCCTGGGTGATCGACTCTTTCTCCATCCTGCCCGGCAGGCCCAGTTGCCGCAGGGTGGCATCGTTGAACACGGTGGCCTTGTTCCCGCCCGGCAGATGCGCCGCGCCGGCCCCCAGGATCAGCACCCCTTCCAGGTCCCGGTGATGGGCGGCGGCCAGGTGTGTGAGGCGGATGGGGCTTTCCACGGATGTGTCGGCGAAAGTGGCCTGTTCCAGATGCAGGAACAGCCAGCGGCGCCAGTCCGCCAGGCTGAAGCGCTGGGACAGGCCCGAAATTTCCTGCTCCAGCCGCGTCAGCAGGTCCAGCAATTGGCGGCCGATGGGGTCCTGGGCCAGGGCTTGCCGCGCGCCCAGCAGTTCCAGGGACGACAGCAGGCCACGGGTCCAGTCGCCCAGAGGCTGGCGGCGGGGCGGGAACAGGGTCTGGGCCGCTGTGAGCCGTTGCAGCAGGGGCAGCGTTTCCGACAACCCTTCCTGGCGGGCCAGGGCCTGGTAGCCCGCCAGGTCCGCGGGGGCGCCATGGCGCCGCAGCGCGGTTTCCAGGTCATGCACGGCCTGGGCGCGGGTGTCCGGGATGTCGGCGAACACGAAGTGGGATTTCAGCAGGTCCAGCAGGTCCCTGTGCCAGACGCGGCCACCGGCCAGCCCCAGCCAACGCTCCAGCACGTGGCTGACGGCGGAGGTGGAAAAGGCCCACCCCGTCTCGTCCTGGATCAGGATGCCACGCCGTTCCAGCAGGGCCCGCAGACGCCTGGCCAGGAGCCGGTCCAGGGCCAGCAGGGCGATGCGGCGCCGGCCCTCCCGCAGCCAGGTCAGCAATACCTGTTCCGCCACGCAGGCCGAGGCTTCCAGGTTGTGGGCAGGATGGATGGCAAGGGTGTGTCCCGGGGGGCCGGATGGGCTGGCCGCGGCGAAGTCCGTTGCCCGCCGGGCCAGGGCGGGAGTGTCGGACCTCCAGGCGGTGTCCAGCAGGGCATGGCGTTCGGGGCTGGCCACCGGGCCGGGCAGGATGTGGACCGGCTGGCGTTGTCCCCAGGCGCGCAAAAAGGCCGCCTCCTGACCGCTCAGGCCCAGCAGTCCCACGGCGTACAAGGGTTGTCCCGCCTGTTCGGCCCACCAGGCCAGGCGCATGCCGTAGGCCCGTGCCCGGCCGGGGGCCCCCTGCTTCATGGCGTGCCACAGGTTGTGGGCGATGGTGGCTTCCAGCCCCAGGTAGGGGTTGCCGCCCTGGCGGGCGAAGGCCTGTTGGGCGGCGTCGCCATCGAGACCCGTTTGGGCCGAATCCAATTCCTCCAGGAGCTCGCCCAGCTCCTGGGCGGATTGCCAGAGGCCCGCTTCCGGGAGATGGCCCGTCCGGCGCAGGAAGTCATGCAGTTCCGCCAGGCGCCTGCTGGGGGATTCCATGGCGGGGGACAGCGCTGCTTCCAACGCCAGTTCCGGCAGGGTCAGCAGGCGGGGTGGCAGGAGAACCGGGGCCGCCGAGGCATGGCGCAGGGCTCGGCGGAAATCCTGGCCGGCGTGGTGATGGGGAACCAGGACGAGGCAGCCGGAATAGTCCGCGCGGTCATCGCCCTCAAGCTCCAGGAATCGGCGCACGGCTGGGAGCAGGTGGGGTTCCGAAGGGCTGTCCATGGGGCATTGTCCCCAGGACGGGGGCAAAAAAAAACCCCGGCGCATAACCGGGGCGAAGAGAGGAGGAGGTTGTCGGTCGCGCCGGTGCCGGCACGCGACCAACAAACCCACCACATTGCCAGATGGCTCAAAGCAAGCGGCGGGATACGACATGAAACGCGTTGCGCGACACTCGCAAAGACACATTTCAGATATGAATGTATTTAATAAATACCCTTTGGTCAAATGGGTTTTTATTTTTTTCTTGACCAAAAGCAAGCGGCGAATAAAATACCTGACAAATTTACTCTGGTAAGAGGTTGTCATGGATGTGAAGGCATTGATCCACAAGCAGGTCACCGAGAATCCGGTGGTGCTTTACATGAAAGGCACGCCCCAGTTTCCCCAGTGCGGTTTTTCCGCCAACGCCGTCAACCTGCTCAAGGCCTGCGGTGTCGCCAACTTTCTGGCCGTGAATGTGCTGGAAGACGCGGAGGTCCGCCAGGGGGTGAAGGACTACGCGAACTGGCCCACCATTCCGCAGCTCTATGTCCGCGGCCAATTCGTGGGGGGCTCGGACATCATGAGAGAAATGTACCAGTCGGGAGAATTGCAGAAGCTGCTGGCCCTGGAGGCCGTGCAGTAGCCCTGTTCCTGAGTCCTTTCAGCCGGCGCAAGCCGGTTTTTTTTGCCTTCAATTCCCAGTGATTCCCTAAAGTTTTGCGGCGCTGTGCCGATAAGCCGGCGAAATGCCCGCCGCTGGCGGGTGATCACAAACCCGCGCAAGGAGCCCTGGTTGTCCCCCCGAGTGTTCTCGTTATTGATTGCCACCGCCGCCCTGTTGGCGGCACTGGTCGCGTTGATGGCGGAACCGCTTTGGCGTGTACTGGCAATCGGAGTGGGGGCGGGGCTGGTCTGGTATCTGGCCGTGCGTCACGGCATCGCCGTGGGGGAGAAACGGGTGGTCGCCAATGCGGGCGATCTGCACCGGGAGGAAATCGGCGCCCTGATGAACGGCCTGGCCAGCGAAGGGCGGACCCAATGCGACAACAGTCTCGCCGACCTGGACCGGGTGAAGCTGCTCCTGCAGCAGGCCATCGACCAGCTCATCGCCAGCTTTGGCACGATGAATACCCATATCCAGGCCCAGCGGGACCTGGCGCTGTCCATCGTTTCCGGCATGGCGGGCGAGGGGGAAGGGGAGGCGGAGGCAAGCTTCTCCCAGTTCGTGCTGGACACTTCCAAGACCCTGGAGGCCTTCATCGACAACACCGTGTCCACCAGCAAGATCGCCATGGGGTTGGTGGAAACCATGGATGTGATCAGCGTGGAAGTGAAAG
>CAZREY010000339.1:0-2974 GCA_964599015.1 uncultured Thiobacillus sp. | reverse complement strand
AGATCCAGCAGGGCACCCAGCGGGCCGCCCAGGAGATGGAGGCGGGGGTGCAAAGGGTCAACGAGGGCGTCAGCCTGGCCCACCAGGCCGGGGATTCCGTCACCGGCATCCGCGCCAGCGCCGAGCAGGTCACCCATGCCGTGGACGACATCGGCCTGGCCCTCAGGGAGCAGGCCGTGGCGGCGCGGGACATCGCCCAGAAGGTGGAACGCATCGCCCAGGGGGCGGAGGAGAACAGCGCCACCGTGGCCCAGACGGCGGCCGCCGCCCGGCAGCTGGAAGCCCTGGCCGGTGAACTGCAGGCCGTGGCCGGCCGGTTCAAGGTGTGATCCGACTCCCTCCCCCACCGGGGGAAGGTGCCCGAAGGGCGGGTGAGGGAGCAGCCTCTCCAAGTCAATAAGCACCGCACCCTCACCCCCACCCTCTCCCGGCGGGGAGGGAGTGACAGACCTCCTTCGCTGGCCTGTCACATTTCTGTCAGATAATTCACGCCCTTCCGTCGTGACCTGACTCGTCCCATGCAGGAATACCCCACCCTCGCCGCCATCGACCTCGGCTCCAATTCATTCCACCTGCAAGTGGGGCGCGTGGAGGGCGAACAGCTTTTCTACCTGGACTCCCTGAAGGAATCCGTGCGCCTGGCGGCGGGCCTGACGGACCAGAAGAAGCTGGACGCGGCCGCCCAGAAGCGGGCCCTGAACTGCCTGGCCCGCTTCGGGGAGCGAATCCAGGGCATGCCCGCCGAGGCCGTGCGGGCCGTGGGCACCTCCGCCCTGCGGGTGGCCAAGAACGCTCCCGCCTTCCTGGACAAGGCCCGGGCCGCCCTGGGCTTCGACATCGAGATCGTGGCCGGCCGTGAAGAGGCGCGTCTCATCTACCTGGGCGTGGCCCACAGCCTGCCCCTGACCCAGACGCCCCGGCTGGTGGTGGACATCGGCGGCGGCTCCACGGAATGCATCCTGGGGGAAGGCTACGAGCCCAAGGAGCGGGAAAGCCTGCGCATGGGCTGCGTGGGTTACACCAAGCAGTTCTTCGGCGCCGGGCGCCTGGACAAGGCCGCCTTCTGGGACGCGGAGACCTCGGCCCGGGTGGAGATCCAGGCCGTGGCTTCCGGGTTCCGCGCCGGGGCCTGGGAAGAGGCCGTGGGCTCCTCCGGCACCGCCAAGGCACTGGGGGAAATCTGCGCCCAGAACGGCTTCTCCGACGGCCCCATCACCCGGGACGGCCTGAAATGGCTGCGGGAACAGCTCATCCGGGCGGGGACTCTGGAGCGGGCGGAGATCGAGGGCCTGAAGGCGGACCGCCGCCCCGTCATCGCCGGGGGCCTGGCGGTGATGCTGGCCCTGTTCCAGGAACTGGGCATCGACACCATGACCACCGCCCAGGGGGCCATGCGGGAAGGCATCCTCTGGGACCTGCTGGGCCGGGTCCACGACCAGGACATGCGGGACGTGACCGTCACCCAGTTCCAGCGCCGCTACCAGGTGGACCGGCGCCAGGCGGAACGGGTGGAGGGCGTGGCCATGGGCCTGTTGCGGGACATCGCCGGCTCGGTACACGAACCCATGGAGGCTGCCCGCCATCGCCTGGCCTGGGCGGCCCGGCTGCATGAGGTGGGCATCTCCATCGCCCATTCCGGCTTCCACAAGCACGGCGCCTATATCCTGGAAAATGCCGACATGCCCGGCTTCTCCCGCAAGGACCAGGTGAACCTGGCCGCCCTGGTGCGGGCCAGCCGGGGCAGCCTGAAGAAATTCATCCTGCCCTGGGGCGACGCCAACTGGCCCCTGATCCTGTGCCTGCGCCTGGCCGTGCTGTTCGGCCTGGGGCGGCGGGACATGGACTTGTCCGGCCTGCGCCTGGTCAGCAGGGGGGGCGACAAGGGAGATGAGTGGGAGCTGGTCGTCCCGGATGCCCTGCTTCAGGCCAACCCGCTGACCCAGGCAGCCCTGGAGGACGAGCTCATGGACTGGGCCGACGTGGCGCCGTCGGTGCGGCTGGCGGGACTCCGTGCTGCCTGACCGAAGCCGATCCACGTAGGGCGCAATAGGCAAAGCCGTATTGCGCCGAATGGTGGCGCATATCAAATGCGGCGCAACACATACTACGAGTTGTCCGCCTTACTCGTGTTCAGGTAGGTATTAGCCTCGGCAGCCCGCGTAGGGCGCAATAACCGAAGGGCATTGCGCCGCATGTCAAGTCAATCCAGCCCTTCCAATCCTTCGGCGGCGGCACTCCCTCCCCAATCCGAAGAATAAACGCCCATGGCCACCAGCCCGTGAAACGTCGAATAGGGCCAATCCGTCACCCGTGCCACATGGCCGTGCTTCACCGGGTTGAAATGCAGATAGTCCATGTGAGCCTTGAAGTCCCCCTCATCCCGGATCAGGTGTTCCCAATAACGCCGTTGCCATAGGCCGCGTTCTCCTCTTCCGCGCCGCACATCGGAACGTCTTTCCGTGGCTGGCAGGCGCTTGGAGAAGCCGGCCTTGATCAGCCGCCAGCGCAAAGGGAAATCCTCATCCTCGGGCGGCAGTTCGATGATGCAGTGCATGTGATCCGGCAGCACTACCCAGCCATGGATGGCGAAGGGATGCGCCCTACGCACCTGTCGGACCACCTCCCGCAAGAGTTCGATATGCCGGACAAGCAGATCGTTGCCATGCCGTTGCAGGGCATTGATGGTGAAGAAATAGGTGCCGCCCGGATGCCAGGCGCGTCGGTAATCGGGCATGGCGGGATGTGGGATGTCGGGAGATGGGGCAGGATAGCCCTCGGATAAGCATCGCGCCAATCCACGTTTGGCAAACCGTAGGGCGTAATAGGCGATAGCCGTATTGCGCCGAATTGGGGTGTACATCACATGCGGCGCAATGCCCTTCGGTTATTGCGCCCTACGCGGGCTGGGGACCGGTATCGGTAAGGAGCCGGTCCTGGCTGTCATAGCCGAAGCCCTGGTCCAGCGGGGACTGGC
>CAZREY010000338.1:0-2994 GCA_964599015.1 uncultured Thiobacillus sp. | reverse complement strand
ACCGGCACCTTCTGGGGGTCCGTGGTGGCCAGGATGAAGATGACGTGGCCCGGCGGCTCCTCCAGGGTCTTCAACATGGCGTTGAAGGCGTTCTTCGAGAGCATGTGCACTTCATCGATGATGTACACCTTGTAGCGCCCGGCGGTGGGGGCGTACTGGGCGTTCTCCAGGATCTCCCGCATGTTGTCCACGCCGGTGTTGGAGGCGGCGTCCAGCTCGATCAGGTCCACGAAGCGGCCGCTGTCGATCTGGGTGCAGGCGGGGCACTGGCCGCAGGGCTGGGCGGTGGGCTTGTCGCCGCTCTCGCAGTTCAGGCACTTGGCCAGGATGCGGGCCAGGGTGGTCTTGCCCACGCCCCGGGTGCCGGTGAACAGGTAGGCATGGTGCAGGCGGCCCTGGGTGAGGGCGTTGGACAGGGCACGCACCACGTGCTCCTGGCCCACCAGCTGGTCAAAGGTGCGCGGCCGCCACTTTCGGGCAAGGACTTGATGGCTCATCAGGCGAACAAGGCCAGTCTGGTCATGCGGGGCCTCAACGGGTGCATTCTGGAAAGAAAGGGGTGGCGAGCCTGACCCCCGGCACTGGCATGGACCGCTGTGGCTGCTTCCTTCCGGACCTGACCAGGTTCACGGCTTGACCATGCGGGGAGGCCCGCCGCCCCGGATTCTACCCGAGCAAGGTCTACTCGTCTTCCCGGGGCTGGTGCAGGCGGCGGGCCTGGACCGCCGCCGCCAGTTCCCGCAGCAGGGGCTCGGTGGCGTCCCAGCCGATGCAGGCGTCGGTGATGGACTGGCCGTAGGCCAGGGGCTTGCCGGGCATCAGGTCCTGGCGGCCCGGGTTCAGGTGGCTTTCGATCATCACCCCCATGATGCGCTCGTCGCCGGCGGCGATCTGCCGGGCCACGTCCTGGCCCACGTCGATCTGGCGCTGGTACTGCTTGCTGGAGTTGGCATGGGACAGGTCGATCATCACCTGGGGCCGCAGGCCGGCGGCCGCCAGCTCGGTGCACACCTGGCTCACGCTCTCGGCATCGTAATTGGGCTTCCTGCCGCCCCGCAGGATGACGTGGCAGTCCTCGTTGCCCGCGGTCTTGAACACCGCCACGTGGCCGGACTTGGTGATGGACACGAAATGGTGGGGGGCATTGGCGGCCTTGATGGCGTCCACGGCGATGCGGATGTTGCCGTCGGTGCCGTTCTTGAAGCCCACCGGGCAGGACAGGCCCGAGGCCAGCTGGCGGTGGGACTGGGATTCCGTGGTGCGGGCGCCGATGGCCCCCCAGGTCACCAGGTCGGCGATGTACTGGGGCGAGATCAGGTCCAGGAACTCGGTGCCGCAGGGCAGGCCCTGCTCGTTCAATTCCAGCAGCAGCTTGCGGGCCAGGCGCAGGCCCTCGTTGATGTCGAAGCTCTCGTTCAGATGGGGGTCGTTGATGAGGCCCTTCCAGCCCACGGTGGTGCGGGGCTTCTCGAAATACACCCGCATGACCACCACCAGGTCGTGGGCCAGTTCCGCCGCCAGGGCCTTGAGCTTCTGGGCGTAGTCCAGGGCTGCCTTGGGATCGTGGATGGAGCAGGGCCCGACGATCACCACCAGCCGGTCATCGGCTCCCCGCAGCACGTCATGGATCTGCTTGCGGCCGTCGAAGGTGGTCTTCAGCGCCTTCTCCGAGGCCTTCAGCTCACGCATGATCTGCATGGGTGCCAGCAGTTCGTCGCCCTGTTCGATTCGGGTGTCGTCGGTACGGTAGCCAGTCATGGCTGCAAACTCCTATGGTGGTGCCAGCCCAAACAAAAAACCGCCAAGGCTGGCGGTTTTTCGGGGATAACGTGGATCAACTGCGCGCGTGGTTCCCAACCGCCGGGAGGGGAGGCTGGCTAAATCGGAAATAGCGCGAAGTCGTATTCATGGGTGCGGATGCTAACAGACCTGGGCGGGTCGAAGCCAGACGAGGTCCCTGACTTTAGGCAGCCACCTTGGGCAGGCGATGCAGGGCCGCCTCGATCTCGTGCTCCGGATAGGCATAGTCCTCCAGCTGGCCGGAGAAGTACTTGTCGTAGGAGGACATGTCGAAATGGCCGTGGCCCGACAGGTTGAAGAACAGCACCTTGGGCTCGCCGGTCTCCTTGCAGCGCAGGGCCTCGTCCAGGCAGGCGCGGATGGCGTGGCAGGACTCCGGCGCCGGGATGATGCCTTCCGAGCGGGCGAAGGTGACGCCGGCCTCGAAGGTGGCCACCTGGGGCACGGCCACCGCCTCGATGAGCTTCTCGTGGTAGAGCTGTGAAACCAGGGGCGAGTCGCCGTGGTAGCGCAGGCCGCCGGCGTGGATGCCCGGGGGCATGAAGTCATGGCCCAGGGTGTACATGAGCATCAGCGGCGTCAGGCCCACCGCGTCGCCGAAGTCGTAGGCATAGTGGCCCTTGGTGAGGGTGGGGCAGGAGGTGGGCTCCGCTGCCACCAGGCGCACGTTCTGGGCCTTGGCATCTCCCGCGGCCTTGTCCGCCAGGAAGGGGAAGGCGGTGCCGGCGAAGTTGGAGCCGCCGCCGCAGCAGGCGAACACCATGTCCGGATACTCGCCCACCTTTTCGAACTGCTTCTTGGCTTCCAGGCCGATGACGGTCTGGTGGTGACACACGTGGTTCAGCACCGACCCCAAGGCATAGTTCGTGTCGGGCCGGTTGGCGGCTTCCTCCACGGCTTCCGAGATGGCGATGCCCAGGCTGCCGTTGGATTCCGGGTCCAGTTCCAGGATCTTGCGGCCGGACACGGTGTTGGGCGTGGGGCTGGCGAACACCTCGGCGCCCCAGGTCTGCATCATGGAGCGGCGATAGGGCTTCTGGTTGTAGGACACCTTCACCATGTAGACCCGCACGTCGATGCCGAACATCTGCCCCGCCAGGGCCAGGGAGCAGCCCCACTGGCCGGCGCCGGTCTCGGTGGTCAGGCGCTTGATGCCCGCCTGGGCGTTGTAATAGGCCTGGGCGATGGAGGTGT
>CAZREY010000337.1:749-2995 GCA_964599015.1 uncultured Thiobacillus sp. | reverse complement strand
AAGCGCTTCATCCAGGAAGGCAAGACCAACTATCCCGAGATGACCGCCCGCCGCCGCCTCAACGCCGAGCACCCTATCGAGGTGGTGGGCGAGAAGCTGCGCGACATGATGCCCTGGATCAAGGCCAACAAGCTGGTGGACAAGTCCAGGAACTAAGTCGGCAGCCGGCAGTTCCCAGTCGTCGCGCACCACTGTGCCGCGACGACTGCAGACTGGCTACTGTCCACCCTATCCCATATGTGCATCGGCGTTGCCCCCCCCACAAAGGCCCCCTGGCCTCATCCCATCATTGCCCGCGAGGGCTGGCCTTTCCTGGTCCTTGCGCTGGTGGCGTCCATCATCGTCACCTTCGTAGGAGGTTGGGCATGGGCATCGCCCCTGTGGGTGATCAGTCTCTTCGTGCTCCAGTTCTTCAGGGATCCTGCCCGCCACGCGCCGGCAGGAGAGGGCTTGGTGCTCTCGCCCGCGGATGGCCGCATCGTGGCGGTTGAGGAGACGGATGATCCCTGGCTGCAACGGCGCGCCCTCAAGATCAGCGTGTTCATGAATGTGTTCAACGTGCATTCCAACCGGGCGCCGGTGGACGGCGAGGTGAAGGGCCATTGGTACAACCCGGGCAAGTTCATCAATGCGGACCTGGACAAGGCCTCCACGGAGAACGAACGCAATGCCCTGTGGTTCCAGACCCGGGATGGCAAGGATGTGACCTGCGTGCAGGTAGCCGGGCTCATCGCCCGCCGCATCCTCTGCTACGCCAAGCCCGGTGACCGCTTCAACCGTGGCCAGCGCTACGGCTTCATCCGTTTCGGTTCCCGGGTGGATGTCTATCTGCCCACAGATGCCAAGCCCCGGGTCGCCATCGGCGACAAGGTGCACGCATCCAATGACGTGCTGGCCCAGCTCTGATCCATGCCGGATTCTCCTGACGTCCAACAACACGAGTCAGAAATACTGGAAGAGGCAGGCAAGCCTCGTCGACGCGGCATCTTCCTGCTGCCCAACCTGTTCACCACCGGTGCCTTGTTCGCGGGCTTCTTTGCCATCGTCCAGGCCATGAACGGCCACTACGAGCCGGCGGCCATAGCCATCTTCGTGGCCATGGTGCTCGATGGGCTGGACGGCCGCGTGGCTCGGCTTACCAATACCCAGAGCGCCTTCGGCGCGGAGTATGACTCCCTCTCCGACATGGTGTCCTTCGGCGTGGCACCCGCCCTGGTCATCTACAGCTTTGCCCTCCAGGCCATGGGCAAGCTGGGCTGGATCGCCGCCTTCGTCTACTGCGCCGGCGCGGCCCTGCGCCTGGCCCGCTTCAATACCATGCTGGCGGTGCAGGACAAGCGCTGGTTCATCGGCCTGCCCAGCCCGTCGGCGGCGGCCCTGGTGGCCAGCTTCGTCTGGGTCATGGTGGACAACCATGTGACCGGCACGGAGGTGCGCTGGCTGGCCTGGGGAGTCACCCTGTTCGCCGGCCTCTCCATGATCTCCAACTTCCGCTTCTACAGCGGCAAGGACATCAACCTCAAGCGTAGCGTGCCCTTCGTCGTCATCGTTCTGGTGGCCCTGTCCTTCAGCCTGGTGTCCATTGATCCGCCCATCGTGCTGTTTCTGCTGTTCCTGATGTATGGCCTGTCCGGCTATGCCTATTGGGGCAAGCGTCACTTGGGCCGCAAGCCCCCGGACAAAGCAGCGAAACCCTTGCCCCCGGCTGAATAGCCGTTTATATTCAAGACCATGCGCGACATATTCGACTCCGTCCAAATCTGTACCCTCATGCGGCTGGCCACTCGCCTGCTGCTGCCCGCGCGCGGGCACTAATCTACTTTCCCCCTCTGCTGTCCCGAATTGCATTCCTGACCACCCCAGGCATGGGTGGGTGAGCGTACGGAGCACGCCATGAAAGATTCACTGATCATTTTCGATACCACCTTGCGCGACGGCGAGCAAAGTCCTGGCGCGTCCATGACCAAGGAAGAGAAGGTGCGCATCGCCAGGCAACTGGAGCGCATGCGGGTGGATGTCATCGAAGCCGGTTTCCCCGCCGCCAGCAACGGCGATTTCGAGTCAGTGAAGGCCGTCGCCGACAGCATCAAGGACAGCACCGTCTGCGGTCTGGCCCGGGCCCTGGAAAGGGATATCGCCCGGGCCGGAGAGGCCCTCAAGGGCGCCAATTCCGGCCGTATCCACACCTTTATCGCCACCAGCCCCATCCACATGGAAAAGAAGCTGCGCATGACGCCCGAGCAGGT
>CAZREY010000337.1:0-739 GCA_964599015.1 uncultured Thiobacillus sp. | reverse complement strand
GAGCAGGTGATCGAGCAGGCGGTGAAGGCGGTGCACTGGGCTCGGCAGTACACCGATAACGTGGAGTTCTCGCCCGAGGATGCTGGCCGATCCGACCCGGATTTCCTCTGCCGCGTGCTGGAGGCGGTGATTGACGCCGGTGCCCGCACCCTGAACATCCCGGACACGGTGGGCTACAACCTGCCCGGCCAGTTCGGCGAACTGATCCGCACCTTGCGGGAGCGCATCCCCAACGCCGACAAGGCCATCTTCTCGGTGCACTGCCACAATGACCTGGGCCTGGCCGTGGCCAACTCCCTGTCCGCCGTGCTCAATGGGGCGCGCCAGGTGGAATGCACCATCAACGGGTTGGGGGAACGGGCGGGCAATGCCTCCCTGGAGGAGATCGTCATGGCGGTGCGCACCCGCCAGGACATCTTCCCCTGCGACACACGCATCGACACCACCCAGATCGTGCCGGCCTCCCGTCTGGTGTCGGGCATCACCGGCTTCGCCGTGCAGCCCAACAAGGCCATCGTCGGCGCCAACGCCTTCGCCCATGAGTCCGGCATCCATCAGGACGGCGTGCTCAAGCACCGGGAAACCTACGAGATCATGCGCGCCGAGGACGTGGGCTGGGCCCAGAACAAGCTCGTGCTGGGCAAACTCTCCGGGCGCAACGCCTTCAAGACGCGCCTGAAGGAGCTCGGCATCGAGCTGGAGTCCGAGGAGGCTCTCAACGCCGCCTTCGCGCGCTTCA
>CAZREY010000336.1:0-3003 GCA_964599015.1 uncultured Thiobacillus sp. | reverse complement strand
CTCTTCGTGGTGGACGCCATGCAGGGCCAGGACGCGGTGAATACCGCCAAGGCCTTCAGCGAAGCCCTGCCCCTGACCGGCGTGATCCTCACCAAGCTGGATGGTGACGCCCGGGGCGGCGCGGCCCTGTCCGTGCGCCACATCACCGGCAAGCCCGTGAAGCTGGTGGGCGTGGGGGAGAAGCTCACGGGCATCGAGGTGTTCTACCCGGAACGCATGGCCAGCCGCATCCTGGGCATGGGCGACGTGCTGTCCCTCATCGAGGAGGCCCAGCGCAACGTCGACCAGGCCGAGGCCATGAAGACGGTGCAGAAGCTCAAGAGCGGCAAGGGCTTCGACCTGGAGGACTTCAAGTCCCAGATGCAGCAGATGAAGAAGCTGGGCGGCCTGGGCAGCCTGGTGGACAAGTTGCCGGGGGCGGGCAAGATCAGTGCCGATCAGCTCGACAAGGGCGAGAAGGAGATGCGCCGCATCGAGGGCATCATCAACGCCATGACCCCGGAGGAACGCCGCCGGCCCGAGCTCCTCAAGGCCAGTCGCAAGCGCCGCATCGCCGCAGGTTCCGGCGTGCAGGTCCAGGACGTGAACCGCCTGCTGACCCAGTTCGAGCAGGCCCAGAAGATGATGAAGATGATGGGCAAGGGCGGCGGCATGGCCAAGATGATGCGGGGGATGAAGGGCATGATGCCCGGAATGCGTTAGCGCCCATTCTGCAAGACGCAATGCCGGCGCCCGGGTAAATGCCTTATCGCCAGAGAAAACAACAGCTTGGATTGCTTGCGCGGATGGCGTACAATGCGCGGCTTTTCCGCATTCCGTGCGCGTGATTTAACCCTCCGCGCCCGTCGGTAACCGATCTCTAGAGGACTGCAACAACATGGTGACCATTCGTCTTGCCCGTGGCGGCTCCAAGAAGCGCCCGTTCTACAACATCGTGGTGGCGGATTCCCGCAACCGTCGCGACGGCCGCTTCATCGAGCGCATCGGCTTCTACAACCCCGTGGCCACCGGCAATGCCGAGGGCCTGCGCGTGAACCAGGACCGTCTGGCCTATTGGCAGGGCGTGGGCGCCCAGGTGTCCGACACCGTTGCCCGTATCGTGCGCGGTGCCAAAGCAGCGGCCTGAAGCCCAGACGGAACGGGTGGTGATGGGGCGGGTGGCCGCCCCCTATGCCGTCCAGGGCTGGATCAAGGTCCAACCCTTCACCGAATACCTGGACAGCCTGCTGGATTACGACTTCTGGTGGCTGGGCCGTGATGATGAAGGACGGGGTCGCGGAAAGGCCGCCGGCTGGTGCCAATACCGCCTGCTGGAGGCCAAGGTCCACGGCCAGACCCTGCTGGCCCGGCTGGAAGGGGTGGATGGCCGGGATGCCGCCGAATCCCTGAAAGGCCAGGAAGTGGCGGTGAACCGGGCGGAATTCCCGGAGACCGACGAGGACGAGTACTACTGGGACGACCTCATCGGCCTGGACGTGGTCAACACCGAGGGCGTTGTCCTCGGCAAGGTGGAAGGCCTGCTGGAAACCGGCGCCCACGACGTGTTGCGGGTGGTGGGCGAGCGGGAAAGGTTGATCCCCTTCGTGGACGCCTATGTGCGGGAAGTGGATCAGGCGGGCAAGCGCATCCTGGTGGAATGGGGCGCCGACTGGGACAAGGATTGAGGGGGTGAGGGCATGGTGCCGAGCTACCACGTCGTCACCCTGTTCCCGGAGATGTTCGCGGCCCTGACCCAGTCCGGGGTGAGCGGACGGGCGATACGCAACCAGTTGTGCAGGTTGAGGTTCTGGGACCCCCGGGACTTCACCCAGGACAACTACCGTACGGTGGATGACCGGCCCTTCGGTGGCGGCCCCGGCATGGTGATGCTGGCGGAGCCCCTGGACCTGGCCCTGACGGCGGTGAAGGCCGCGTTGCGGCGGGAAGGCACGGCGCGGCCGCGGCTGATCCACCTCTCGCCCCAGGGGCGCAGGCTGGATCAGGCCCTGGTGGTGGAACTGGCGGCGGAGCCGGCCCTGGTGTTGCTGGCGGGACGCTACGAAGGCATTGACGAGCGCGTGTTTGCCCGCCATGCCCTGGAAGAGGTGTCCATCGGCGACTACGTGCTCTCGGGCGGGGAGTTGCCGGCCATGGTGATGCTGGATGCGGTGATCAGGCAGATCCCGGGTGCCCTGGGGCACGCGGACTCGGCGCGGGAGGATTCCTTCGCCGACGGGCTGCTGGATTGCCCCCACTACACCCGGCCCGAGACCTACCTGGGGCTGGAGGTGCCGGGGGTGCTGCGGGGCGGAGACCACGCGGCCATCGCCCGCTGGCGCCTGAAGCAGGCCCTGGCCCGGACGCGAAAGCGGCGGCCGGACCTGCTGGAAGGGCGGCGCCTGACCGAGGCGGAGCAGGCGTTGTTGAACGAATTGAGCGACGGGCCGGAAGGCGCGCCGTGATGCAGGAACCGCGCAAGCGGGGTTTAAAAACGGTGCCATGTATCCCTGGATACCTCTGGCGCCCATATCGTTAAGGAAAACGAAGATGAACATGATCGAGCAGCTGGAAAAAGAAGAAATGGCCCGCCTGACGGTTGGCAAGACCATCCCCCCCTTCGCCCCCGGCGACACCGTGGTGGTGCAAGTGAAGGTGAAGGAAGGCAACCGCGAGCGTCTCCAGGCCTATGAGGGTGTGGTGATCGCCAAGCGCAATCGGGGCCTCAACTCCGCCTTCACCGTGCGCAAGATATCCGCGGGCGAGGGTGTGGAGCGTACCTTCCAGACCTATTCCCCCCTGGTGGCCGCCATCGAGGTGAAACGCCGCGGCGACGTGCGCCGTGCCAAGCTGTACTACCTGCGCGACCGCTCCGGCAAGTCCGCCCGCATCAAGGAAAAGCTGTCCTTCAGCAAGAAGGAAGCCAAGGCCTGATCCGGCCCCGGTCCGGATCGGAAAGGCCGCCGTTTCGGCGGCCTCAGACTGCTGACAAAGCCCCCACGATTTGGGGGCTTTGTGTTTTCATGG
>CAZREY010000335.1:0-3007 GCA_964599015.1 uncultured Thiobacillus sp. | reverse complement strand
GCTTCGGCGGCGTGAAGCATGCTTCACGAAACCCCGCCTACGCCCCGCTTGCGGGCGAGGGGCCTTTTGGATCTCTGAGGGACTTGGCCACGGTCCTCAACGTGGCAAGCCGGGTTGGCTAATCCAGGGACACCAGCTCCAGGGCATTGCCATCCGGGTCCCGCACGAACAGGGCCCGGCGGCCGGACCGGCTGAGGGTATAGGCCAGGCCGGCGGCATCCAGCCGGGCGCGCATGCCCTCCCAATCCTTCACCCCCAGGGCCGTGTGGCGGTCCCGGCCGCCGTGCTCCGGCCGGCCCGTCACCGGGTCCGGGTTGGGCTGGCAGATGAGGTGGATCTGGGTGCCGCCTAGGTCGTACCACACGCCGTCGAAGCTCATGGCCGGCCTGTCGGGGCTGGGAGCCAGGTCCAGCACGCCCTCGTAGAAGGCCCGGGCGCGGGCCACGTCGGCCACAAGGAGGGAGGCGTGCAGCAGGGAAACGATCTCAGCCATGTTTATGCTCCAGTTTCATGGAGAACAGGGTGGCGGCCACGATCATGGCGCCGCCGGTCCACTCCCGGGGGCCCATCATCTCCCCCGCCAGCCACTGGCTGGAAATGGCCGCCACCACCAGTTCGAACAGCAGGATGACCACGGCCTTGTTGGCGGAGATGTGGGCCAGACCGTATTGGACCGTGAAGGTGGCCAGCAGCAGGGCCAGGGTGATGCCGGCAAGCAGGAGCCAGTGATCCGCCCCCAGGGCCGCCACCACGCCCGGAGGCATGCCCTCCGCCAGCACGAAGGCCGCCGACATGAAGGTCACGCCGATGAAGGTCCAGAGGGAGCGGGTTTCGATGGGAATCGCCCGGGCGCCCCGGGACACCACATTGGTGAGGGCGAAACCGATGCCCGAGGTCAGGCCCAGCCATTCCGCGCCGTTGGCGGGCAGGGGCAGGTGCCAGACCGGGCCATCCGGCTGGCCCAGCATCACGTAGGCCCCGGACAGGGCCAGGCCGGTGACCGCCCAGCCCCAGGGGCCGGCGTGCTCCTTCAGGATCAGGCGGGCGAACACCACGGTCCACAGGGGCGCCAGGTAGAACAGCAGCAGCACCCGCATGACCTCGCCGTGGATCACCGCCAGCACTTAGGACAGTTTGGTCCAGCCGCCGGTGAGGGCCACCGCCAGCAGCCAGCCCCACTGGCCCGCCGGGGCGAGCCAGGCCCCGCGCCGGGCCAGCGCCAGCAGGGGCACGATGCCCAGGACGTAGGGCAGCAGGGAGGCGGCGCTGCCCGAGAGCCCCTCCGCCTCCAGCAGGCGGTAGGGATACCAGACCAGGCCCCAGGTGGTGGCGGCCAGGATCAGGCTGAGGGGGGCAAGGGGGGGGGCGGAGGGCATATAATTCGCGTCTTTCTCGATCCTGTTCGCGCCGGAACGCCGCGCATGAATCCTCGTCTAGCTCAACTCCAACCCTACCCCTTCCAGAAGCTCAGGGACCTGTTTGCCGGCGTCACGCCCAATCCCGGGCTGCCGGCCATCAATCTTTCCATCGGCGAACCCAAGCACGCAACGCCGGAGTTCATCAAACAGGCCCTCACCGACAACCTCCAGGGCCTGGCCCATTACCCCGTCACCCAGGGCAGCGAGGCCCTGCGGGAGGCCATCGCCGACTGGTGCGTCCGGCGCTACGGGGTTGATCTGGACCCGGCTACCCAGATCCTGCCGGTGAACGGCAGCCGGGAGGCCCTGTTCGCCTTCGCCCAGGCGGTCATCGACCAGAGCAAACACGTGAAGCGGGTGCTGTCCCCCAACCCCTTCTACCAGATCTACGAAGGCGCCGCCCTGCTGGGAGGCGCCAAGCCCTACTTCCTCAACACCCTGCCGGAGAACGGCTTGCGCATGGATTTCGCCGCCATCCCGGAGGACCTGTGGGAGACGGTGCAGCTGGCCTACGTGTGCTCCCCCGGCAACCCCACGGGCAAGGTCCTGGGCCTGGAGGAGTGGAAAGAGGTGTTCGAGCTGGCGGATCGCCACGGCTTCATCATCGCCGCCGACGAGTGCTATTCGGAGATCTATTTCGACGAGGGCCACCCGCCCCTGGGCGCCCTGACGGCGGCCCGGGAACTGGGCCGGAATGTGGGCAAACCCGGCAGCAAGCTGGTGGTGTTCAACAGCCTGTCCAAGCGCTCCAACGTGCCGGGCCTGCGCTCCGGCTTCGTGGCGGGGGACCCGGAGGTCATCAGGCAGTTCCTGCTCTACCGCACCTACCACGGCAGCGCCATGAATCCGGCGGTCCAGGCCGCCTCCGTGGCCGCCTGGCAGGACGAGGGCCACGTGGCGGAGAACCGCCGCCAGTACCGGGAAAAGTTCGCCGCCGTCATGCCCATCCTCCAGGGCGTGCTGGCGTTTGAGGCCCCGGACGCCGCCTTCTACCTCTGGGCAAAGGTTCCCGGCGGCGATGACACCGCCTTTGCCCGAAACCTGTTCGAACAGCAACACGTCACCGTGCTGCCCGGCTCCTTCCTGGCCCGGGAGGCCAAGGGCGTGAACCCGGGCAAGGGCTTCGTGCGCATCGCCCTGGTGGATGGCCTGGAGGCCTGCGTGGAGGCGGCAAACCGCATCGTGGAATTCGTGCATCCATCCGTGAATTCATCCAATACCTAGCATTCATTTCAAATCGCAACCCATTGAAGGAAAGAGACATGCAAGAACTGCAAGCCATCATCGAGGAAGCCTTCGAGCGCCGCGCCGAGATCACCCCCCGCAACGTGGAACCCCAGGTGAAGGATGCCGTCATGGCCGTCATCGACCTGCTGGACATGGGCCAGCTACGGGTGGCCGAGCGCACCGAAGGGCAGAACTGGATCACCCACCAGTGGATCAAGAAGGCCGTGCTGCTGTCCTTCCGCCTGGAGGACAACAGCTTCATCAAGGGCGGCTACACCAACTACTGGGACAAGGTGCCCAGCAAGTTCGCCGATTTCAACTCCAAGGACTTCCGCGAAGGCGGCTTCCGGGTGGTGCCCCCC